>CAZJID010000035.1:0-19369 GCA_964545945.1 uncultured Dehalococcoidales bacterium | reverse complement strand
TGGCGGGAGAAGCTTATTTTGTTTTCTGTCGAGGCCAGCTCTTCCTGGAGAGACATGAAGTTCTGGCTGGCCTTAAGGTCGGGGTACCTTTCGACCACGGCCAGCAGCCGGTTCAAAGCCGAGCTCAGTTCTCCCTCGGCTTTACCGCGCTCCGCCGGGCTTGCTGCGTTGGCCTGCTGGGCGACGGTGCGGGCCTTGGTGATGGCTTCCAGTGTTTCCCGCTCGTATTTCATATAACCTTTGACCATTTCAACCAGGTTGGGTATGAGGTCATGCCGCCTTTTGAGCTGGACGTCTATCTGCGCCCAGGCGTTCTTAACCAGGTTGCGCAACCTGACGAGCCCGTTATAGATGGAGACGAATACAATAATAAGAATAACTACGATGCCAACTATTACCCAGAGTGCTATCGTCATAAATACCCCCTTTGCATTTTATGTTTTTATCCTTGAGCCTGGAATACTTCTCCCAGGAAACTAATTACTTTGTGCTGGGCTTCTGTACCCACCGGTTTCTTCTTAGCCAGCTCTTTTACGAGCTGGGATACCTCACCGCCATCGAACCAGAGGCCGTCTTTCAGCCTGCAGATATCTATAAGTATTTGGGGACGGTCGCCAATAGTCGTCTTTTTCATCTTGCGCCGGCAGATGGGACATTTCCTTTCTTTTTCGGTAGTCTCCGCTTCGGCTGAGTCCAGAATATGGTCCAGCATCAGGTCCGGCGTATCCAGGTCCATGCATTTCAGCAGCAGTTCCAGCTCGTCGGAGTCGAACCACACTCCGTGACAATTGAGGCAGTAGTCCAGTTCGATGTTGCTGTACTCAACGACTATCATATCTTTACTACAGACAGGGCAAATCATGTTCGTTCACCTCACACGCTGGAATAAGTGTAGATTTCTTTTAAAGTTGTGTCAAGAAATCTCCTTTGTCTTGGCAGTTTTATCAACAGGTATGATATATTGTTTTGAGCGGAGGGTGATATGGCAAATGAGTATGAGATAAACGAACTGGTTAAGGAAGATACATGGCGGATGTTTCGGATAATCGGAGAATTTGTGGAAGGGTTTGACAATCTCTCCCGTTGTCAGCCGGCAATTACTATATACGGCTCGGCCAGGCTGAAGGCTGACAATAAACTCTATGCTGAAACGGAAGAGATAACCCGGCGCCTTGGGGAACTGGGCTTCAACATAATAACGGGCGGCGGCCCCGGCGTCATGGAAGCTGCAAACAAAGGCGCACTCGAGGCCGGCGTTGCCTCAATAGGACTCAATATAGAACTACCCGAGGAGCAGGCGCTAAATCCATATACCACAAAGTCCATAGTATTTCATCATTTCTTTGTCCGCAAGGTCATGCTGGTCAAATATGCAACTGCCTTCCTAATGATGCCCGGTGGACTGGGTACGCTTGATGAAGTGACCGAGGTGCTAACGCTGATGCAGACCCACAAAATAAAGCCCTTCCCGGTGGTCCTGTATGATGGTAAATACTGGAGCGGGTTCCTTGATTGGTTGAGAAAGGAGACTCTGGCCAGGGGGTTCGTCTCTGATAGCGACTTCGACCTGCTCAGGGTCTGCGATACGCCGGACGAAGTTATTCAAACCGTCGAGCAGTGGTACATTAAGCACGAAATCGTGGGCAGAAGAGCCGTAGCTGAACAATCATAGATTAGCCTCTAGTCCAGGACGACCTCGTCCCGATATTCGGGGACCGTAACGTTCCATCCTGTCTTCTCTTTTACCAGACCGGCGAAATGCTGGGATACATTTGATTCTCCGTGAGTTACGAACAGGCGTCTTGGCGGTTGGCGCAGGCTCGACAGCCATTTGATAAGCTCGTCCCTGTCGGCGTGAGCTGAAAAGCCGTTTATCTGGACGATTCTGGCTTTGACCGGATAGTACTGGCCGAATATTCTGACTTCCCCGGCGCCGTTGACTATTTCTCTCCCCAGAGTACCAATGGCCTGGTAGCCGACAAAAAGAATGGTGCTCTCCGGCCTAGTGATATTGGTTACCAGATGATGTTTTATCCTCCCACCGGTGCACATTCCCGAGCCGGCTATAATGATAACCGTGCCCTTAATCCGGTTTATAGCCTTTGACTCACCGGCGGTCCGGGACAGGCTCAGACCGCGGAAGTTGAACGGCGACTCCTGCTGCATGAATTTAAGCATTTCTTTATCGAACAGCTCTGGGTGGTGCTTGAACACCTGGTTTATATTTAAAGCCATCGGGCTGTCAACGAAGACTATCAGGTGCGGAATTCGGTTTTCGATGAGGAATTTGTTGAGATAGTATAGTATCTCCTGCGCGCGCTCCAGGGCAAAGCTGGGTATAACTATGTTGCCGCCGGAATTCACGGTGGCGTTTATAGCATCAGCCAGCTTGTTGGCAGCGTCAGTTAAGGGTTCACTTAATCTATCACCGTATGTAGACTCCGTCAGCACATAGTCCGCCGATTTGAAAAGAGTCGGGTCACGAAGTATCGGCTTATCCCACCGGCCGATATCTCCTGAGAAAAGAATCGTCCTCTCCTCGCCGTTTTGTTTTATATTAAGTTTTACCATGGCTGAGCCCAGCACATGTCCGGCATCATGAAATGTGGCTTCTATATCTTCGGCTATGTTGACTCTGGTACCGTACCTGACGGATGAGAAGTGAGGCAGACAGGCCTGGGCGTCATCGACGGTGTACAGCGGTACTTCCAAATAAGGGCCTCTTCTCTTCTCTCTCTGGTGTCTCCTTCTTTTGAACTCGGCATCCTCCTCCTGGATATGGGCTGCATCGAGGAGCATTATTTCAGTGATTTCTTTAGTGGCGGTGGTGCAGTAGATCCGGCCCCGGAATCCTTCGCGTACCAGCTTGGGTAAAAGGCCGCTGTGGTCCAGGTGGGCGTGGGTTAAGAGGACGCAATCCAGAGCCCCGGGAGGTATAGGAAAAGGCGCCCAGTTTCGTTGGGTGAGTTCCCTCTCCTGGTATAGTCCGCAGTCGACCAGAAGCCTGGTGCTGCCGGTCTCGATCAAATAGCATGAGCCGGTGACGCTCCGGGCTGCTCCGAGGAAGCTCAGCTTGATTTGCATCTTTTGTGATAATACCAGAAGTGAAACACCCAGGTAAAGGCTTCGTGAGATAATCATGCGATTTGTTAGAGTCCTTCAATTCTCATTTAGAGCTTTTGCACGTACAGGACTTAATAGCCATATTTTTAACATAATATTAGGACTATTTGTCCTTGACGTCAGGCTTCGCCAATGTTAAATTACAGTAGAGTTCAAGAGTCCCATACATATAAGAAAGGAGCGTGATATGATTTCGTTTACTCCAAGCGAAGAGCAACAAATGATCGTGACACTGGTGAAGCAGTTTGCCAACGAAGAGATGCGGAAAATCTACAGGGAGTGCGATGAGAATGATGAGATTCCCGGCCGTATAATCGAAACCGCCTGGGCAATGGGGCTGGTTTCTTCGGGAATTCCAGAAGAATACGGCGGCTCGGGTGGTGAGCACTCCGCCGTTACCGGTGCGCTTATTGCCGAGGAACTGGCGTGGGGCGACCTGTCCATGGCCATGCATATTATGTGCCCGGCTTTAGCAGTCTATCCGATTCTGGAGATGGGCACCGATGACCAGAAGAAAAAATATCTCCCGGCTTTCTGCGGGGATAAATTTAAGGCGGCCAGCGCCGCTCTCATGGAGCCTCATTTTGAGTTCGACCCGGCGGTTCTCACAACCACGGCCACTCTCAAGAATGGAGGCTATGTGCTGAAGGGTGAGAAGTGCTATGTGCCGCTGGCCGCCGATGCCGACCCGTTAATAGTCTATGCAGCCGAGAAAGGAAAGAGCTGCGGCTTTATCGTAGACAGGGGTACCAAGGGGTTGGAAATCGGGGAGCGGGAAAAGAATATGGGTGTAAAAGCTCTCGGCACATATGAATTAAACCTGAAGAACTGCGGCGTACCCGCCGGGAATAAACTGGGTGGTGCTAAAGGCTGCGATTTCAATGAAATTATGAACCGTTCACGTGTAGCGCAGTCGGCTATGGCTGTCGGTGTAGCCAGGGCGGCTTTCGAGTATTCTAGAGATTATGCCAAGGACCGTGTTGCCTTCGGCGAACCGATTGCCTCAAGGCAGGCCATCGCTTTTATGCTGGCGGAAATGGCAATTGAAGTGGATGCCGCCAGGTTAGTAAACTGGGAGGCCGCCTGGAAGCTGGACCGCGAGGAAGAGACAACCAGGGAAGCATCACTGGCCAAGATATATGCTGATGACATGGTGCTGATGGTTACCGATCGTGCCGTGCAAATATTAGGTGGGCACGGCTATATCCGTGAGCACCCGGTGGAGCTGTGGCTCAGGAACGGTCGCGGCTTTGCCATTTTCGACGGCATGGCTATTGTATAAAGGAGGTATGCGAGAATGATAGATTTTGAACTGACAACCGAGCAAAAAGAAGCCATAGCGGCAGCTCATAAGGTTGCCGAAGAGATGTTACGCCCTATAAGCCGTCACTATGATGAGCATGAGGATGAGAGCCCGAAAGAGCTTATTGATAAGATATGGGAGGGCAGACGGGAGGGAAGCTTAATGAGCGGACTGGATATGAGTGCGGCCTTAAGGACCGAAGAGATGTTCTGGGGTGACGCCGGGCTGGCTTTGGCTTTACCGAGTCCTGGACTGGGGGGGGCAGCTATTTTTGCCAGCGGAACACCAGACCAGGTACAGAAGTTCCTGGGCGATTATAACGACGATGGGCCTAAATGGGGCGCCATGGCCATGACCGAGACTGGCTGCGGCTCCGATACCGCTGCTATTCAGGCTACCGCAGTCCTTGATGGCAACGAATGGGTGCTCAACGGTGAGAAGATATTTATTACTAGTGGTAAGAGGGCTATGTTGGACTCTGCAGGTCTGGTGGTGGTTTGGGCGACCGTGGACAAATCAGCGGGCCGTGCCGGCATGAAGTCTTTTGTGGTGCCGGCCGGTACTCCCGGAGCCAGGGTGGAAAAGAAGGAGAAAAAGCTGGGTATCAGGGCCAGTGATACCGTCACCATTGTTTTCGATAATTGTCGCATACCTTATGAGAACATACTGGGCAGCCCGGAAGTCAGAAAGATAGATAAATCTGCGACTGCCGGCTTTAAAAAGGCAATGGCAACCTTTGATGCCACTCGACCTTTTATTGCTGCGCAGGCGCTGGGCGTGGGTCGTGCCGCACTGGATTTCGTTAAAGAAACGCTGGACAAGGAAGGCATCAAGATACGATACGGTCTGCATCGCAACAAGCTCACCAGCCTGGAACGGGACGTCATGGAAATGGAATCCAACTACAAGGCAGCCAAGCTGTTAACACTGCGCGCCTTTTCGTTGATGAGCCAGATGCTACCGAATAGCCTGGAGGCTTCGATGGCTAAAGCGAAGGCCGGACTGGCCATTACCAAAATCACGCAGAAAGCGGTTGAAATCATGGGACCGCTGGGATATTCCAGAAAATGCCTGCTTGAGAAGTGGATGCGTGACGGTAAGATAAACGATATCTTCGAAGGCACCGGCCAGATTAACATGCTGGTGGTGGCGCGCAGAATACTCGACTTTTCCAGAGAGCAGCTTAAGTAAGGTGTCTCGGTGAGATTAAAGCCCAGCTACTGCATGAGCGGCTAGGGTGGACATTTGGCGCAGAATGACCGGAACAGCATAGTGCTGAGGTAGCGGTCGCCGCGGTCGGGCAATATGACCACGATGGTGCCCGAATTCAGGCCTTTGGCTGCTCTTAAGGCTCCAGCTACGGCGGCCCCGCTGGACATGCCGACAAAGAGTCCTTCTTTGAGGGCCAGCCGCCGTGTTATTTCATAAGCCTCGTCGTCTTCTATGACCAGCTTCTCATCGAATATCTTTGGATTATAGATTTTGGGAACAATGGACTCCTGCATGTTTTTCAGTCCCTGTATTGTATGTCCCACGGTGGGCTCAACGGCAACTATTTTTATGCTGTTTTTTTTCTCTTTGAGGTATTTGCCGGTGCCCATCAGCGTCCCCGTTGTCCCCATAGCGGCCACGAAAACGTCAACTTCGCCATTGGTCTGAGATATGATTTCGGGTCCCGTTGTTTCGTAATGGGCCAGGACGTTAGCCTGATTGTCGAACTGATTGGGCATAAAGTATTTCTCGGGCTCTTCACCGACCAGTTGCCTGGCTCTGGTGATAGCGCCATCGGTGCTCTCTTCCGCCGGCGTGAGTATAACTTCGGCCCCGAGTGCGGCTAAGGTGCGCTGCCTTTCGGTGCTGACGCATTCAGGCATAAAAAGCTTCACGTTATAGCCTCTGGCGGCTCCTATCATAGCCAGGGCGATTCCCATATTCCCGGACGTCGGCTCGACAATGGTCTTATCTTTGGTGAGTTTGCCCGATTCCTCGGCCTTGACTATCATGTAGTAAGCGGGCCGGTCCTTAACGGAACCGCCAGGGTTGCCGCCTTCGATCTTGCCCAGTATCCGTACCATCGAATTACCGTTTAGATTTTTCAGTTCCACCAGCGGGGTATTACCGATAGCACTGAAGAGAGTGAAGTTGCTTTTTTCGCTTGACTTGATATCGTCTGCAGATGTCTTGACTTTCATAAACTGGCCTAACCTTAAACCAAATTTGCCGAAGTAGTGTACGATAACTTGCCTGGCAAATCAAATTTTTAAGTGTTGACATTGGGGGCAAATTCGGTTTTAATTGAAGTATATTTCAATTCGGTCAGCGATTATTTGCAGGTTCGGAGCCTGCATTTGAAGAACATACTTTACTTGGGAATCTAAGACATTTAGTGAAATAAGATAAAGGAGACGGCAGTATGGAAGATTACGAGAAGCTGGGGGTATTTTATCTGGGAAGCTCCTACGACCTGGCAACAAAAAGTAAGAAAGAGGGTCTTATCCTTTACGATTCTAAGGACTTGGTGACGCATGGCGTGTGCGTGGGCATGACAGGTAGTGGCAAGACAGGGCTATGTATTGACCTGCTGGAAGAGGCTGCGCTGGATGGAGTGCCAGCGATTGCCATCGACCCCAAAGGAGACATGCCCAATCTGCTTCTAACGTTTCCTGAGTTGCGGCCCGAGGACTTCGCCCCGTGGATAAATGAAGACGATGCCCGTAAAAAGGGCCTTAGTGCAGAAGAATATGCCAGACAGCAATCCGAGCTGTGGAAAAACGGCCTTGCCAGCTGGGGACAAAGTGGAGAACGGATCAGCCGCCTGCGTCAGGCTGCCGATTTCGTAATTTATACTCCGGGAAGCAGTGCCGGTATACCTATTTCTATATTAAAATCATTTGCTGCTCCACCGCAAGCCATTTTAGATGATAGTGAGCTTCTGGGGGACAGAATCAGCTCCACGGCTACGAGTTTACTTGGTCTCATGGGCATAGAGGCCGACCCTATACGAAGCCGGGAACACATATTAATCTCGACCATACTGGATTCGGCGTGGAAGCAGGGCAGGGACCTTGACCTGGCTTCGCTGATACAGCATATTCAGACGCCTCCGGTAACCAAAATCGGGGTTATGGATATCGAGTCTTTCTATCCGTCTAAGGATAGATTTGAGCTGGCGCTTTCGCTAAATAATCTTCTGGCTGCACCCGGTTTCAGTGCCTGGCTTGAAGGTGAATCTCTGGATATGAATTCGATACTTTACACAACTGGCGGCAAGCCTAAAATCTCTATATTTTCAATAGCCCATCTCAGTGATGCCGAGCGCATGTTCTTCGTGTCGCTGCTGTTAAATCAGATACTGGGCTGGACGCGTATGCAATCCGGGACCACGAGTCTTAGAGCCATTATTTACATGGATGAGATTTTCGGCTACTTCCCGCCGGTAGCTAACCCTCCGTCGAAGATGCCTCTTCTTACCTTACTTAAGCAGGCGCGAGCCTTTGGGGTAGGTATTCTGCTGGCTACGCAGAACCCGGTCGACCTGGACTACAAAGGATTAGCCAACACGGGTACGTGGTTAATAGGGCGGTTGCAGACAGAGCGCGACAAAATGAGGGTTCTCGAAGGATTGGAAGGAGCTGCGGCGAGCGCCAACATAAAGTTTGATCGACAGAGCATGGAGGAGACTCTAGCCGGGCTGGGCAATCGTGTCTTCTTAATGAATAACGTACATGAGGATGCCCCGGAAATTTTTGAAAGCCGGTGGGCGATGTCATATCTGAGGGGCCCGTTGACCCGTAACCAGATAAAATTGCTTATGGACCCGCTGAGGTCTACAGTAGTTGGTAAACCGCCAGTGGCCGCTGGAGCAGTTCCTTCCGCCGCAGCCGGCGTTGCTTATCAGCCTCCCGTAGCCGCTGCCGCCAGGAAGGCCGAACGTCCACTGCTGCCGCCTGACGTTTCACAGTATTTCATTCCCATCCGCGGCAGCCAACAGCCAGGGCAAACGCTGGTCTATGGGCCAATGCTTTTGGGTGTGGCACAGGTTCGTTTTGACGATATTAAAACTGGCGTTGATCTTGTCCGGGACTCTTCTTTTGTCACCCAAATTACAGATGATCCTATAGCAGTGAACTGGGATAACTGTACGGAAGCTGTCTTTAATATATCGGATTTGGATAAATCGCCTGTTGAACCGGCAAAGTTTTCTCCACTTCCATCAGTAGCGGGTAATGCCAGAAGCTACACAGCATGGAATAGGGACTTCGCCGATTGGCTCTACAGGAACCAGAAGTTGGAGCTACTTAAGAGTCCATCTCTGAAGCAGTTTTCCAACCTGGGTGAGTCTGAACGTGATTTTCGAGTCCGATTACAACAGGGTGCCCGGGAGAAGCGGGATGAAATGACCGAAAAACTCAGGCAGAAGTATGCGTCAAAGATGGCTGCGCTGGAAGAACAAACGCGCAAGGCTCAGCAAGCAGTCGATCGCGAGGCCGAGCAGGCCAAGCAACAAAAAATGCAGACAGCGGTGTCAGTCGGGGCAACGCTACTTAGTGCCTTTGTAGGAAGAAAAGCAGTTAGCTATTCCTCTTTGGGTAGAGCAACGACCGCGGTTCGTGGCGCCAGTCGAATTATGAAGGAATCACAGGACATAAAACGCGCTCAAGAAACGGTAGCCGCTCATCAACAAAGGCTACAGGACCTTGAAGCATCTTTTAAGGCCGAGACTGATGAACTGGCGTCTAAGACTGATCCTTTAACCGAGGAACTGGAGAAGGTGACAGTAAGGCCGGCCAAGAAAGATATTTCCGTGCGGCTGACTACGCTGGTCTGGATGCCGAACTGGCAGAGTCCTGATGGTGTAATGTCACCGGCGTGGGGTTAATCAGCGGGCTTGGGCCAGAACTTCAAACATGCCTTCAAGCCTGATGTCTCTTGATGAACTTCCTATCATTACCTTGAATATGCCAGGCTCGACAATAAATTTAATTTCCTTGCCGTAAAAGCCGAGCGTTTCTACCGGCAGCTCGAATGCTACGGTTTTCTTTTCAGACGGTTCCAAGGCAACCCGCTTGAAGCCTCTTAATTCTTTGACTGGCCTGGTTACGCTGGCCACCTGGTCATTGACATAAAGCTGTACCACTTCATCGCCGCTTCGGTCCCCTGTGTTTTCGACATCTATTTTTATGGATATTGTACCGTCTGACTGAACTTGTTCCGGTTTTATTCTGAGGTTGCTGAGCTCGAAAGCGGTGTAGCTAAGGCCATGGCCGAAGTCGAAGGCAGGGGTGGTACCTGAATCAACATAGTCTCCCCATAGTTGCGATCGTGCGCCCGATGGCTTGTGCGCGTAGTAGATGGGGATCTGCCCTGTCTTTCTGGGGAAGGAGATAGGAAGCTTGCCGCCCGGGTTATAATCGCCGAAAAGAACGTCGGCTATGGCATTTCCGCCTTCTTCGCCCGGTAGCCAGGCTTCAATAATAGCCGGTATTTTGTCTGCAATCCAGTCGAGCGCAACCGGCCTGCCGTCAACCAGCACCAGAACTATGGGTATTCCGGTTTCATAAAGCGCTTTCACCAGGTCCTCCTGGATGCCGGGGAGGCCTAATTCGGTGCGGTCTCGCATTTCGCCGCAGGTACAATCAGGAGTTAAGCCTGACTTTCCTCCGACTACCAATATGGCTATGTTGGCGGCTTTAGCAGCTTCTACTGCTTCAGGGAAACCATCCTTGGAGGCGCTGTTATATTCACAGCCCGGCGCATAGATAACTTTGGTTTTCTTGCCAGCCCTGGCTTTGATTCCTTCCAGTATGGTTATCATGGGGACGGTGATGTGGTCTGGCGGCTCGTCCGGCAACGACACTTGCATCCCCATTTCCTCCACAGCCTTAAGCATCACTTCGATGTGAGCCGGGTAAGTGTAATCTCCGAGGAGATTTCTTTTGCTGTTCGCGTTCGGACCTATAACGGCAATGGTTTTAGTATTCTTGTTAAGCGGCAGGGTACCGTTTTCATTTTTTAATAAAACAATGGATTTCCGGGCGGTTTCGAGCGCGAGTTCGCGATGTGCCGGCAGGTCAAAGAACTTTGCCGCCTCTTCCGACTTGACATAACGATTTTCAAATAGACCCAGAATGAACTTAAGTCGCAATATCCTGGAAACGGCTATGTCAAGTAATTTGCTCGACACCAGGCCTTTTCCGATTTGCTCTTTCAAAGGCTGCGCGTAGCAGTCAAGCTTGGGAAGCTCAGCATCAATGCCGGCTGTAAGAGCCAGGACGGCGGCATTTGCTTTATCGGACGCGATGTGGTGGTAGCTGTGTAAGTTTTCAACAGCAAAGTAGTCCGAAACGATGGCACCTTCGAATCCCCATTCCCTGCGCAAAATATCCGTGAGCAGTTTTGTAGAAGCAGCGCAGGGAATGCCGTCTATTTCATGATAGCCGTTCATAACGGATAAAGCTCCGCCTTTCTGGATAACTTCCTTAAATGGATACAGGTAGACTTCTAGTAGAAGCCTCGCCGGTATGTGGGCGGGTGCCCAGTTTAGCCCACCTTCCGGCAGTCCGTAGCCGACGAAATGCTTTAAGGTGGCGGCGACGCCGTTTTTTAAATCGTCGCCCTGCAGCCCCTTTACGTAGGCTGTCCCCATGGTGGCTATGAGATAAGGGTCTTCTCCAAAGGTCTCTTCGACTCTTCCCCACCTCGGGTCCCTGGCGACATCCAGGACAGGTGACAACCCATGGCGTACTCCCACGGCGACCATGTTTTCTCTAGCGACCCCGGCCATCTTGCTTATCAATTCCGGTTCCCAGGTGCTGGCCATACCTATGATTTGAGGGAAGATAGCCGCTTTCTTGGCCATAAAACCGTTCAGACACTCCTCGTGAACTAAGGCAGGTATACTGAGCCTGGTATGCTTTTCCAGGAAATTCTGTATACCATTTATAAGTTCTGCCATCTCTTTGGGAGGAAGAGCGGTGGATATTCCTGGTCGACATATGTGCCCGATGCCGTCTTTGATCAAAGATTCTGCATTCTTTTCTGAAAACTTGCCACCGTCGATAAATTCGTAGCTCCAGGCGCCACCGATCTGAGCTATTTTTTCGTCGAGCGTCATCCTCGAAATTAGGTCTTTGACTCTGGTATTAATCGACTTAGAAGGGTCCTGATAAATTTTCATTATTTCTCCCTGCTCTTCCTAGGCTCATTGTATAGGTATTCAGCCTTGCGTTACAAGAATAGTTCTAAGTGCGCGCGGCTTTTGGCGTACGGGTGGATAGATATAGTATGATACTACGAAATTCTTAGAATGGGGGGATTGTGATCGGATCCGTTAGAATTAGAATTTCCATTTATATTTTTGTTCTCGCCGCACTGCTAGCAGGGGCAACGTTTATAGGCGCCTGTGCTGCGCCGCAGCCATTGGGAGGGGGCCAGAGTCAAACTCAAGCGCCACTGCCGCCGGCAACGAGGTCCCAGCTAGCTCGTGAGCAGGCTATACCGGCGACTGCTGTCAAAATGACACCTGAGATGGATGCCCTGCCACCGGTGTTGCATTCTGATGAATATGAAGAACCCGTCCCGCTGAGCAGTGTCATCAATACCGCTGGTGCGGAGGACTCAGCATTTGTAATGCCGGATGGAAACACGCTATATTTTTTCTTTACTCCTGATGCCAACATCCCACCGGAAAAGCAGCTGGTAGACGACGTTACCGGCATATATGTGGCTAATAAACAAAACGGCGATTGGAGCCGGCCTCAAAGAGTCTGGCTGCAGGACCCGGGCGAGTTATCTCTTGACGGTTGTGAGTTCGTGCAGGGAAACGTAATGTGGTTCTGCACCGCCCGCAAAGGTAACTATGAAGGGCTGGACATGTGGACGGCTGAGTTTAAGGACGGGGAATGGACCAACTGGCAAAATGCCGGAGAGAGACTCAATGTTGATATTGAAATCGGAGAAATGCATATTACTGCCGATGGTAGCGAGCTGTATTTCCACTCGGGACGAGCCGGAGGCAAGGGTGGTTATGATATCTGGGTTACTAAAAAGGTAAACGGCGAGTGGCAGCAGCCGGAGAATGTAGCATCGGTTAACTCGCCGGACACAGATGGATGGCCTTTTGTCACCCAAGATGGTAACGAGCTATGGTTTCTGAGAACTTATCAGGGCTCACCGGCTATATTCAGGTCGAAGAAAGTTGGTGGGGAGTGGGGCGAGCCGGAGCTTATAATATCTCAGTTTGCCGGAGAGCCGTCTCTTGATAACCAGGGTAACATCTACTTTACGCACCATTTTGTAAAAGACGCTAAAATTATCGAAGCGGACATATACGTAGCTCGTAAAAAATAGTTTTATGGAATTAAATTACATTCGGAGGTGATATATGACTATGATGACAGGACAGCAGTATCGGGAAAGCCTGAGGAGACTCAAGCCCGAGGTCTATTACATGGGTGAGAAAATAGAAAGCTTGGCTGACCACCCTGCCTTTCTACCTCATGTAAATGCGGCGGCGCTGACTTACGATATGGCACTGGCGCCTGAATTCGAGGAACTGTTGACAGCCAAGTCGCACCTTACGGGAGAGAAAATAAACCGGTTCACCCATATCCATCATAGCCATGACGACCTGGTAAAAAAGGTGAAGATGCTGCGCGCCCTGGGCCAGCAGACGGGTAGTTGCTTCCAGAGGTGCGTCGGTTTCGATGGCCTTAATTCCGTTTATTCCATTACGTATGACATAGACCAGAAGATGGGGACGGATTACCACAAGCGTCTGGTCGCGGTACTCAAAGAGATACAGTCCAAAGACCTCATGGTTTCAGGGGCCATGACGGATGTAAAGGGTAACCGGCGCCTGTCACCGAGCCAGCAGGAAGACCCTGACCTATACGTGCACGTGGTGGAGAAGAAAGAAGACGGCATTGTGGTCAAGGGCGCCAAAGCCCATATTACGGGCGCGGTTAACTCACACGGCCATTTGGTGATGCCGACATCTGCCATGAAAGCTGAAGACGCCGACTATGCCGTCTGCTTCTACGTACCTGTGGATGCACCGGGATTGGTTCATATCTTCGGGCGACAGACCAACGACACGCGAAAATGCAATTGCTTCCTAGACCAGGGAAACGCGGAATACGGAATAGTAGGTGGGGAAGCTCTTATCGTGTTTGATAATGTCTTTGTTCCCTGGGAGCACGTTTTCATGTGCGGCGAGTACGAGTTTGCTTATGAGCTGGTGGAAAGGTTTGCCACAGCCCACCGTCAGAACTACGGTGGCTGCAAGACCGGTCTTGCCGATGCACTTATCGGCGCTACCTATGCTCTGGCACAGGCGCAAGGAACAGACAGGGCCTCTCATACCAGGGATAAGCTGGTGGAGATGGTACACCTGACCGAAACTCTTTATTGTTGCTCCATAGCCTGCTCCTGCCAGGGTTATGCATTGCCTGCCGGTTCCTATATGGCCGATCCGCTCCTGGCAAATGTCACCAAGCTGAATGTTACGCGCGAGGTGTACGAAATTGCCCGGCTGGCGCAGGACATCACCGGCGGCATTCTGGCTACAGCGCCTTCTGAAATGGACTGGAAGGACGAGAAGGTGGGCAAGTACGTGGACAAATATTTGAAGGGAGTATCGGAAGTACCTACCGAGACCCGGCTACGCTTACTTCGTCTTATAGAGGGAATGACTTGCGGCACTGCCCTGGTCGAGTCGATGCATGGTGCCGGCTCGCCACAGGCTCAGAGGATAATGATTGAGCGTCAGGCTAATTTTGAGCGTAAGAAGAAACTTGCTGAGAAGCTGGCCAGAATAGGCGAACAGCCTCTACTTGTCTGTTAATATAAGTGTCGAAGAAAAATCGTCGCGCTAAGGTAGCCCTGAAGTATTGCGGTTCCTGTAATCCACGCGTGGACCTGAGCCGCATTGCCCGTCATCTGGCCAATGCAGCGGAAGAACATGGGGATTTTGAACTGGTACCTCTGTCTGAAAATGATATCGATGTGGTGGTGATTCTGTGCGGTTGTCCACGCGCCTGCGGGGACAAAGAAGAAGTCAGAGCCATGGCCAAACGAAATCTGGTAGTGTGTGGCGAGGCCGTAAACAGGCGGGCCGTGCCGGAAAACGAGCTGCCTCTGGCTGTGGGGCAGGAGCTCAGAAGAATCCTTATGTCGTAAGCCCTGTTAAGCAGCATATAAACCTTTTCCTCCTTCTCACCGTTACGTATAATGTGCGTTTCGACTTTGACGACTTGTACACCTGTCCTTGGGTATGCTTGCCCACTCTCACTGTTTAGTACGAGGTTTCAGAGACGCGAACTAAAGGAGGTATCCGCCTTGTTTGAGCAGGAACCTGAAGAATTGTTAAGAATGCTTAATGGGACGGTTGAGGTATTATCGTCTCTGTGTGCTAAAGTAGATCCCTATACTGCCGGGCACCAGCGCCGGGTAGCCAGGCTTGCCTGTGACATCGCTAAGAAAATGGGACTTTCCGACGAACAGATATATGGGCTTCGCGTGATAGGAATGGTACACGATATCGGCAAGATGGCACTGCCTGATGGGATTCTGAGCAAGCATGGAGTATTGAACGATGATGAGTTTGATATTGTTAAAACCCATCCTACTGTTGCCTACGAGGTATTGAAAAAAATGGAGTTCCCGTGGCCCGTAGCGCAAACCGTACTTCAGCACCATGAGAGGGTCAACGGTTCAGGATACCCCAATCAACTTGTAGGTGACGATATCATTTTGGAGGCCAGGATTTTATGCGTTGCCGATGTCATAGAATCGATGCTCTCGCATCGGCCTTACCGTCCAGCTCCCGGATTGGAGAAAGCACTGGAAGAAATCGAGCTAAATAGCGGCATTTTATATGACCCCCTGGTAACAGACGCCTGCTTCAAGATCTCGTCGAATGGCGGCATAAAGCTCAACTGGGAATGACCACACTTTTCCCTATATTCTGCTTACTCGTTTATTAAAATTCCATCCCTGTTAGTCAAACCTCCTCTTTTCTGCTTCATATGTGCTTATCAGCTAGCAGATTATCTGCTATAATGATTTAAAAGGCATCTAAATCTAAATAAGCAGGAGGCAGATATGAAAGGGGACAAAAAGGTAATCGATACTCTAAATTCGCTGTTAGCGGACGAGTTGACAGCCATCAACCAGTACATGGTCCATTCCGAAATGTGTGAAAGTTGGGGCTATGATAAACTGGGTGAGGTCATTGAGAAGCGGGCTATACAGGAAATGAAGCACGCCGAAAGACTCATCGGCCGAATTCTGTTTCTGGAAGGTATTCCTATAGTCAGCAATCTAAGGAAGATGAATATCGGGGCTGATGTGGCCAAGATGTTCGCCAGTGACCACGTCCTGGAAGCCGGTGCCATCAAGAGCTACAACGCCGGTATAGCGCTTTGCGGTGATGCCAAGGACTTTGCCACACGGGAAATTCTTGAATCAATACTCAACGATGAAGATAGCCACATCGACGGTATTGAAGAGGTGCAGGACCAGATTGCCCAGATGGGTATCCAGGTCTTCCTATCCACACAAAACAAATAATATTACGACGGCCAGAACATCATCTAGTAGTAGCTAAACTAAAGTCCCCCTTTGGTCACCGAGGGGGCTTTATCTTTGAGTGCGTCAGATTGTTTACACGCTTGTTTATATCAGAATCTACCCAGTAAATAAAGCACGGTAATTGCACCAGCATATAGTACTATCAGCCCCACCGTATCTATACCCACCCATATTCGCGGCCAGAATCGAGGTCTGTATATCAGGCCTATGATAACCACACAGCTCATCAGCATAGCGATAAGTGCTGTGAAAATATGGTCGGTGCTGGCATACGATAAAATAGGGCCTTTAGAGAAAAATAAGTCGTCCAGGAAAACGACAACACCCATATTAAACAGGTTGCTGCCGATCACATTTCCCACCGCCATATCAAGCGCCCCGAGGCGAAGCGCTGAAATCGAGACTACTATCTCGGGTGACGATGTGCAGATAGCCAGAAACAGGCTACCGACAAAGGTGGCCTTTAACCCGGTGACAATTGTTATTTCGTTTCCAATAAAACCGAGCCATGTTCCGGCACCGGCAGTAACCACGGCTGCTATTACGAAAAAGACGATGACCCTCCTTAGAGATATCTCCGTATGTTTGCCGGCTATCGGTATCTCAGTAGCGGCTCGGTCGGGTCGGTTGCGCCTTTCGAAACGCATTAACATATACTGAACGGACAGATATAGTAGGAAAATTACCGGTGAATAAATGCCGATATAGTTCAGTATACCCATTGATGAGATATTCTGAGACACGAAAATCGAGGCTGCCACGGCACCGATGAGAAAGCTGCTGGCTGTTGCCGCCAATACGAGGCCGGTGCCCATGTAGTGCAATATGGGTCCACGGGTGTAGAGCACGTCTATAATGGCTATGGTAACCAGGTTTATCAAGTTCGACCCGAAGAGGTCGCCCAGCGTTAAGTCCGGTTTACCTATTATGGCCACCGAGCTTATGCCGGTGAATAGCTCCGGCAATGAGGTAGCGGTGGCCAGGAGTACTACGCCGATCCAGATGCGGCCCAGTCCGGTTTTATCTGCGATGATATCCCCATACTTGGACAGCCTTGTACCGGCCACAAGTATGATTGCCAGACAGATAACTAGTTGAATCCAGACCAGGATAGGCTCCTACCTATACGCCTTTAATAAAATAATATCATATTCCGGCGCGCGATGGTTGAGGGTTGGCTGTGGATCAGGAAGGCAGGGGGGCGGTAAACTCGATTTCAGCGTCCTGCTTTTGATGAATAGCTGCCTGCGCTGCCACTAGTTTAGCTATAGGCACCCGGAACGGGCTGCAACTTACGTAGTCCACATTAATAGCATTGAAAAATTGAATCGACCTGGGCTCGCCGGCTTGCTCTCCGCAGACTCCTATTTTAATATCCTTGCGCGCTCTACGTGCCCAGAATATAGCCGTCTCCATTAATCTGCCTACTCCTTTTACATCTATTACCTCAAAAGGATTGTCCTCGAGTATGCCGATTTGAAGATAGGAGGATAGGAATTTCTTTTCGGCGTCTTCCCGGCTAAAGGAATATACAGCCTGGGTGAGGTCATTGGTGCCGAACGAGAAAAAATCAGCCACCTCGGCAAGCCTGCCAGCCCGCATGCAAGCGCGAACTGTTTCCATCATACAACCGACTTTTAACTTGGAGCCTTCCAGACATCTTTCTTTTATAAGTATTAACTCTTGAAGAGTAATGACTTGCGGTATCATCACTGAGACGTCGGCAGGAACCTCCTTCTTGGCTGCCTCTATCGCTCTCACCTGCATTTTGTAGATATCAGGGGAGGTTACAGCCAGTCTGACACCCCTGTGTCCCAGCATAGGATTGATTTCCTTGAGTTCGGCGATTCGTTGCCTGACGCGTGGACTTGTTGTTTCTGTTTCCGATGGCAGGAACTCATGCAGCGGCAAGTCGAGCAGCCTGATGACGATAGGTACTCCGTGCAGTTCCTTGAAGAGAGCTATAAAATCCTCTTTTTGAAGCACAGCCAGACGTTCCAAAGCTGCGGCTTTTTTAGTCTCTGTTTCCGCCAGTATAAACTCCCTTATGGCTGAAAGGCGCTCCGGCCCGCTGAATTGGCGCTCAGTACGGCATAGCCCAATCCCTTCGGCACCGAGCTTTATCGCCTGCGACACCATTTCCGGCGTATCGGCATTAGCCCTGACCCCTAGGCGCTTGAAGCCGTCTGCCCAGGTCGAGAGTTCTTCGAGCTCGTCTATCATCTGCCCTTCCTCTAAGGGTAGGGAACCCAGGTAGACGGCACCACTCGTCCCATCTATTGTAATCTCATGGCCCTGCCGTATTACCTGCCTTTTAACATGGAACTGTTTAAGGTCAAGGTCTATTTCAATTTCCCCGGCTCCGCAGACACAGGGTTTGCCCATGCCGCGGGTAACTATGGCAGCATGAGAAGTAAGTCCGCCTTTAGAGGTTAATATTCCATCGGCTGCTGCGATGCCCTGAATATCATCGGGGCTAGTCTCAGGACGGACGAGTATTACTGGCACGCTCCTTTTTGCCAGTCGCATGGCTTCACTTGGCTCAAAGACAACCTGCCCGTGAACGGCACCCGGAGCTGCGGCCAGTCCACTGGTCAAGGGATGATAGGACTCAGGCGATACTATGTGCTTATGAAGTAGCGCTCTCAGGTCATCGGCGCTCAAGCGATTGATAGCCTCTTCTCTGGTGATATGCCCTTCATGGACCATATCAATGGCAACCTTGACCGCTGCGCGACCGGTTCTCTTGGCGGACCTCGTCTGAAGGATATATAACCTGCGGGACTCGACTGTGAACTCTATGTCCTGCATATCGCCATAATGCTTTTCTAATAGCTCTGCCATTTCCTGTAATTGCGCGTAGGCATTAGGCATGCGTTTTTTGAGGTCGGCGATCGGGCCGGGTGTCCTTGTTCCCGAGACTAATTCCTCGCCCTGAGCTTGACTAAGGTATTCACCAAATAGTCCTTTGAGTCCGGTGCTCGGGTCACGGCTGAATACCACTCCCGTACCGGAATTCGTGTCCTTATTGCCGAAGACCATGGATTGAATTATGACTGCTGTTCCCAGGTCGGCAGGTATGTTATTCAGGCGTCGGTATTCTACCGCGCGCAGGTTGTCCCACGAGTCAAAAACTTGCTTGGCTGCCATTTTCATATCTGCTATGTCGTTTACATTCAGAACTGTATCCATCATACCCGGCATGGATACGGGTGCCGAAGAGCGGACAGACACCTGCAATTCTTTGCCCAGCTTCTTACCCGTTCGTTTTTCCAGGCTTGCCAGAGCTTGTTTAATTTCCGTCTCCGGTAACCGACCTCTTCTTTTATATTCGATATAAGAGTCCACTGA
>CAZJID010000034.1:0-19792 GCA_964545945.1 uncultured Dehalococcoidales bacterium | reverse complement strand
GATTCGATGCATGAAATCTGCCAGTTCTGACAATGTTCGCAGTGAAAATTACATCCCCAGGTACCCAGCGACAACGCTAGGCTTCCGGGGAAGAAATGAAACAGTGGCTTCTTCTCAATGGGGTCAACGGCCACCGAGGAAGCCTGGGCATAGTTTAGCACGTAAAGAATGCCATCGTCGTTCCTGCGCACTCCGCAGACGCCGAATTTACCGGGGTTTATGACGCAACGCCACTGGCAGTCATTGCACCGCACTCTGGAACGCGGTAGCTTGTCATAAAGGTATACTTCAACGGTCGAACCCGCCATATAACAATTATATCACCCGAAAGCAAATGACGTAATGAGTATGCACGAAGTACATAACTCAAAGCAAGGTCAGTGGTTTTTCCTGGGCTTCTGGACAAGGTCTGAGACTTCGTCTACAATGAACTCGAAATAACCTCAAAAAAGGTGCGCAGATGATCCTTGAATTGAACGAATCCCAGAAAATACTCCAGAAGAATGCCCGCGCTTTCATGGAACGTGAAATAATACCCATCGCCGATGAGTATGACCGCAAATATCATCCCCTGCCCAAAGAGGTTGCGCTGGAGCTTCTGAAGAAACTGCTGCCGCTGGGCTACATCGGCTCAACCCTGCCCCCGGAATTCGGCGGCCAGAGCCTGGACATGGTCTCTTACGGCGTTCTCGGCGAGGAACTGTCACGTGCCTATCTCAGCCTTGGTATGATTGTGCTGATACAGGATGGTAGTGTACTCCCGGTTCTGGTCGCTCACGGCACACCCGAGCAGAAAGCCAGATATATTCCCCAGATAATGTCGCTCGAGAAGCTGACCTGCTTTTGCCTGACTGAGCCGGATGTCGGCTCCGGTGCCCGCGATTTGAATACCTCAGCCGTGCTGGATGGAGACCACTATGTGTTGAACGGTACTAAAACATGGATAACCAACGGCGGCATTTCCGACCTGGCGGTCGTCTTTGCCTCCACCGATAAGAGCAAGGGCGCCAGGGGTATCTCCGCTTTCCTGATTGACCGGGCTGAATCCCCATTCACCGGCCGCGAACTGCCCAAACTGGGCTGCCGCTCCTGCCCCACTTCAGAGCTGAGCTTCGAAGACTGCCTTGTCCCGGCAGGCAACCTCATCGGTACGCCTGGAAACGCCTACTTGCTGGCTCTCTCCGAGCTGTGCAAACTCAGGGTGGCAGTAGGTATAGGTGCCATTGGTCTGGCACAGGCCGCCATCGACGCCGCCATCAACTACGCCCGCGACAGAAAGCAATTCGGTCGCCCTATCGGCAGCTTTCAGCTGGTTCAGGAAATGATAGCTGATATGGCCATACTTACCGACGCCGCCCGCTTTATTTGCTATCGGGCTTTGTACCTAATAGGCAAGGGTGAGACACCCTTCAAAGAGGCATCCATGGCTAAAGCCTACGGTACAGAAACGGCCGTCGAGGTGACATCAAAGGCAATCCAGGTCCACGGCGCCTACGGCATCTCAGAAGAATATCCGGTAGAGCGCTATTTCCGCGATGCCCGCACCCTTACTTTCCCTGACGGCGCCACCCAGATACAGAAACTGGTAATCGGTCGGGAATTATTAGGTATTTCAGCCTTCGTCTAACGTTCCTGCAATAACCATGATTGTAATTGGTTTAACCGGCAACTTAGGCACTGGCAAGACTGAAGTGGCGACGACGCTTGCCGACCTAGGCGCCCGGGTAATAAACGCGGATGAGCTGGGACACGATCTCCTCCAACACCATACCCAGGCCTATACCAAAATATTGGATGCTTTCGGCAAATCTATACTCAAACGCGATAGAGAAATAGACCGTAAAAAACTCGGCCAGCTTGTATTTAAAGATTCCGAAGCATTGAACAAACTCAATCAGATTATGCATCCCAGGATATACGAAATGGTTATACAAAAAATCGAGGAATATCGTAAGGCGGATACCAATGTGGTCGTCCTGGAAGCAGCTCTGCTCATCGAAGCCGGCTGGAAGCCGTTATTGGACCAGATCTGGGTGACCACAGCCCCCGAAGCTACTATAGCCAAAAGACTGAAAAAATCGAGGGGCCTCAGCGAAGACCAGGTGCTGGCCCGGTTGAAAACCCAGATGCCCCAAAGTGAAAAAATTAAACTCGCCGATGCGGTAATAGACACAGATTGCCCCATTGAGCAGCTCAGAGCCAGGATAAAAGAATTATGGCGGGAGCTTATCGCCAGAACCAAATAATATCCAAGTTACCACGGCCAGGCCAGCAGGAAGGCAAAGACAATCCCTAAAATAGCTCCGGCGGCAACCTCAAACTTGGTGTGGCCTATTAGCTCTTTAAGCCGCTGCTGCCACTCAGGATTTCCCTTGAAAAGCTCCTCTACTATTCGATTTAGCATCGTCGATTGTGTACTTACGGTCTGGCGCACTCCGGCAGCGTCATACATCACCACTATGGCAAAAAAGGCAGCAATAGCGAAAATGCCCGAGCCTACACCGTAAACTATGGCTACGGTCGTAGCCAGCGCGCAGACCAGAGCGGCATGCGAGCTGGGCATACCGCCCATGGTAGTCAGGTAGGAAAAACTTAAATGTCTGACTTTTATAGATTCGACGATAACCTTGAGTATCTGCGCTATACACCAGGCCGCTGCAGGGACCCATAGCGCCTTGTTAGTCAAAATCGCTTCCAAAATCTTCTCCTATAAAGTAGCTGCCAATTGTTATACCTGTAAAGAAATGAATTATAGCATATCCGATATTATACTCACGAGCTTACAATCAGACGGTCTTATCACAGCCGAGAGAAAATACTTTAGGGAGGCATATAGCAGAATAGCTTGAAAAGCGCCGATTAGCAAAAAACAATATTTTAGACGTTTCTATCAGCCTCTGTTAACATCAACCACCGCTAAACGTTAAGGCGTCTCAGTATCCTCCTGCTGAAGCGACCTGTAAACTTCCAGGCTGCCTATGTCGTACCATGCTTCACTGAAGGTATAAGCCTTGACGTCGTCTACTTCTGCCAGATACGAGATAAAACTACCCAGATTGTCTCTGCCTTTAACGCAGCACTGAAACAGGAGAGGAAATACGCGAGGCGGAAAAATGTAGCAGGCGATCGCCACGAGACTGGATTTGGGCTTCCTTGGCTTTTCCACCAACTCGACTATGCGGTTGCCCTCAAGCCGGACTACGCCGAACTGGCTAACCTTGCTCTTGTCGCCCATATCAAAGACGGCCACCAGTGGATTTCTGCCATTATACGAGCTAATGAACTGACGCAGGTCGAACTCGAAGTAATTGTCGCTGGCTAAAACCAGTAAATCTTCCGTTATCTTTTTTTCTTTCACCCAGTAGTCGATGGAGCCCACTGCGCCCAGTGCCTCCTGTTCTGTTGAGACCGGCTCGATACATAGCGTTACCTTTCTGTCCAGCGTTTTTTGCCACCGTCGAAAATCGGCTTCAAATTTCAGGTTTACGTTAACAAGTATATCTATATCTTGTGGGATTTTTTCGATTACATGGTTTATAAGCGGTTTACCCTTATACTCAAGCAGCGCTTTGGCTTTGCTTAAAGTCAGTGGATAAAGCCTCGTCCCGAATCCGGCAGCCATTACCAGACTTTTCATTGGTTAAGTTCCCGAAGTAAGAGGTTTAAACCGGGTTATTTAACGCCTGACTCTTCCCCGTATACTCGCTCCTTCCAGCGGACTCCGAGTCCGACCATTTGACGCCATAGGCCGTAAAGTCCTGCCGCATACCAGAAGGAAATACCGAAAGGATGCAAGAAAGTTGAAAGAAGTGATTGTCTGAAATGTCTTTCCACCAGCCAGCGCATTAATAATACCATACCGATTTGAAAAACAGCGATAAATCTCCAGTCGGTTGGAGCTGATGACGAAAAGAAGCCATTTAATACCCAGTAAAATGGAGCCAGATAAAAAACGAGGGCCGCTGCCAGCATCGCTACCAGTGCCAGAGGTGACAGCGCCGCTATGGAGTATATCCATTTCACGAATCCTTCCCAGATCGCGGCCGCGTTCCGGTACATGCGACAGAAGAATACCGTCGACAAATCAATGGCCTCGTGTCGTCCTCCATGCCGGACTGTTTCTAAACCAAGCCAGACATCCTCGATAATCCTGTCTTTCACTGCCATATGTCCGCCGATTCGCCAGTATTCATCTTTTCGGAAAAGAAGGAATTGCCCGATAGTTATCGAAGGTCTGCGTCCCAACGATCGATGCAACCACCACAGCGGCAGCCACGTCATCAGGAAAAAATACATCATCGGTAGAGCAATCTTCTCAGGCAAAGATTCTGCTATTTGACGCGGGAAACCGGAGAGTAAGGAAAGGTTAAGGTCCAGGGCAACGCCCAGCGTGCTGCGCAACATACAGGGGTCGCATGTGGTATCGGCATCGATGAAAAGCAGCCAGGAGCCCCTGGACTTTTCGGCAAGCTGATAGCAGGCAAATGGTTTACCCGCCCAATCCAGAGGCAGCGGCTTACCCTTCACCAACCTGATACGATTGTCCTTAGCCGCAATTCGTTCGACTATCTCGTACGTACGGTCAGTGGAATTGTCATCTAAAACGATAACCTCGAAATTAGGGTAGTCCTGTTTCTGTATCGACTTGAGGCAGGCTTTAATATTCTCTTCTTCATTCCTGGCCGGTATCAATACTGAAATAAGGGGTTCCGGTTTAGTTATTCGCCGGTTGCAATCCGGCCTTTTTAGCGACCGTAGATTGAGTACAAGATTGATGGCGAAGATAACCATCAATACAGCAATTACCGACTGATATAAAAGCATGAAATATTCCCGCTACTGACGGCTACTATGCGCCGCTCTTTTGGTCTGGTACCAGGTGATGAGTTTTCCTCTCAATCTCGGCTTCGTTGTCCTTAAGTCTTCGAAGTGTTTCGTTGCCAGTATTGCCATAACGCAAACCACAAACAGCGGCTCTAATGACAGCCCGCCCGTAATCAATAAATAAATCGCCGCCGCCGTGAGGGCGAATATTACCCTCCAGGCGTCGACATCTATTAACAGAAAGGCGATAAGCATAAAAACAAGAACCGAAATTATTATCTCGTGCTGCGGCAAGGCCAGCATTACACCGGCAGTAACCGCAAGCGACTTGCCCCCGTGTAACCGCAATAAAGGAGAAAAAGCATGGCCTAATATGGCTACTAACCCTACCGCCATCACCATCGCCACTGGCAGCCCGAAATAATAATAAGCCAGAAGCACAAAAGGTACGCCTTTTCCTATGTCGGCAACCAATGCCAGAGCAAACGCCCAGCGGCCTCCGGCTCGCATGACGTTATAGGCACCCGGATTGCTGTCGCCATAATCTCTTATGTTCTTGCCCAAGATCCTTTTTCCGATCCACACGGAAAAAGGACAGGCGCCGAGCCCGAAAGCCAGTACCAGAAGCAGTGAAAAATACAAAATCTCCATTCTATGTAAGCCCTCTGTATAGCCCCCGTATACCTCGTATAGCAAGGCTTAGCTTATAGGATAACCTGCCTTCTGTCAATACTAAGCCTATAAACAGAAGCTAAAATTGAACCCGCCGATAAGTCAATAGTATCATACGGGATGCGCTTTTTCCATGACGAGGTTTGTGAAAGCGAGACAAACAAGTGATTAAAAAACTCAGCCGCCGCGACACGAATAATATTTATGCCGTTATAAACCTGGCTGCTAAGGCATACAGGGACGTAATACCTGACGACTGTTACCATGAGCCGTACATGCCTCGTGAGGAGTTGCAGAATGAGATGGGGCAAATGGCTTTCTTCGGCTGGGAAGAAGCGAGCAAATTGATAGGCGTTATGGGGTTCCAGCCGGTCGAGGATGTCACGCTTATCCGCCACGCATATGTATTACCGGGCCAACAGAGAAAAGGTATCGGAACCATCCTTCTAAATCACCTCAGACAGAAGACGGCTACCAGGCGGTTGCTGGTGGGCACCTGGAAGGATGCCTCATGGGCAATAAAATTCTACCAGAAGCATGGATTTGTGCTGATGCCCGATAAAGATAAGCTTTTAGCAAGCTACTGGGATATCCCGGCACGCCAGATCGAGACTTCGGTAGTGCTGGGCATTGAGCTATAAGAGGCCAGCCATTCAAAATAGACGGCCAACCTCTGGCTGATTTTATAATAATAAGTCTCCGACAATCGTAGCGGCATCGCGAACAAATTTAGTACAGAGCGTGTCACGGAGTTTTTTGTCCACAAAGGTTTTCTGGCCTTCGTCCGTGCTTAACTCGCAACCGAGTAATTCCCGGCAGATTATCGAACCGTTTAGAGACTTGAACCGCTCTGCAAACTCCCTAACCAGACTTGTAGTCTTTTCGTGCGACCTTGTGTCTGGAACAGCCGTCCGTCCATATTTGAGACCTATTACCATAAAGGCTCCGGTCACTGCTCCGCATATCTCACCCATCCTGCCCATGCCACCACCGAAAGCAGCACTGACCTTCAATGCTATTTCTCTGTCCACCTCAAACTGCTCAGCATATGCTGTCAGTAGCGCCTGAGAACACATGAATCCTTCCTCGAAGTATGCTACAGCTTTTTCAACTTCATTCATATTCAAATGTGCCTGCCGATAAAGTTTTTAACTCAACTTATCCGCCACCAAATAGCCTCCGTGGATTTTCCACCATTAGACCGTTAATTTTGTCCTCGCTGACTCCGGCTTGTTTTAGCGCCGGGATAATATTATTAAACACGTGGTCATACTTCCAGTCAGCCAGAAGAGGTTTAACCTCGTCAGCAAATTCAAAGGGTCGCCCCAGCCGGAAGGCCCAGCAGTCTTGGGATAGGAAAATTTTGTCACCGTAACCAATACCAATCAGGCCAAGCAGGCATGCCTTCCTTAACTCATCGGGGAAAAGCACGTTAATGCCCAGCCGGTCGAAAGCTATATTTACCCCCTTACCGAGAACCGAGACATGGTAGTTCAGGTCGGAATTGCCGCACATATGACCGATTACTATTCGTTCGGGGTCGGCACCTTCGGAGACTAGCAGGTCAGCCTGCTCGGGCCCCATAGTTCCGGCTTCTGTATGAGTGATAATCGGTACACCTGTCTCTTGCTGCGCCCTGGCCGCAGCCCTCAGCACCTTCTCCTCATACGAACTAATCCTGGCGTGCCCGGTCGAGACCTTAATAACGCCGGCTTTGACTCCGGTGTTTCCAATTCCCTTAGTAATTTCTTTCACCAACGTTTCAAAGAGCTCGCCGACTATATCATAATTCATGCTTCGAAACTTAAAGTAGCCCGCTTTACCGTATTTCTCAGTGTAAAAACCCGTAGAACATATGATGTTGATGCCAAGCTTCTCGGACACGATCTTCTGCAGCTCAACATCCCTGCCCATATCTGTGCCTGTAGCATCAACCAGTGTCCTTAAGCCGTGGCCTTTGGCTTCCGTCAGTGCCTCTATACAAGCCGTGGCCGCTGCATCCCTGTCATAAGGTGGAGCCAGGGCATCACACTCCCATCCTAGATAAGAAAAAACCAGATGCTCGTGAATCAAAGTCACCCCCAGTTCATCCGGCGTAACTGGTCCCAGCACAGTATTGACTTTAGCCATGAAATTACCCCTTCTCTTATGCTTATTTGTAAACGGCTATGCACTACAACTATTCAAGGCAGATTATATCAATTACCAGCGTTGTATGATAATATTTGTGAGGGCTGACTTAATCCGCCTATTCTGGTAGAATGTTCACGAAAGGTAAACCTTTATGGGATAGATGCCGTTATACAAAGATAGCAAAAGCATTAGAAATGGCGTATAATTTTTAAAAAGGGGGGGAGTTAAAATGCGAATATCAAAAGGTATTCTACTAGCTGCGGTGATACTGGCTATGGCCGCAATTCTGGGGGTCGCTTGTGCCGCCCCAGCGCCAACACCGCCGACAACGCCACCAGCACAGCCGGCTAACGAATCGCCGGTAATTTCGAGTGTCACTGCCAACCCGACGGAGGTAGTCATCGGGGACAGCGCGACTATTACCGCTGTCGCTGCCGATCCAGATGATGACCCCATAACTCTCAAGTGGTCAGCAAGTGATGGCACGATCACCGGAAGCGGCAAACAGGTTACCTGGACGTCAAGCAAGAGTGGGAGCTCTACTATAAATTTGACTGTCAGTGATAACCGCGGTGGTCAAACAACAGGCAGCGTCACCGTCAATGTCTTGCCCTCCACAACCACAGTAACCCTTAACCCCGTTTCCTCGGAGACAGGCACGGTAGACCAGAAAAATGCGACAGACTATTCAACCACCAGGGCCGGGGACGATGCTAACAACGTAGGTTATAGAGCTTTCTGGAGCTTCGATATTTCCAGTCTGGCCAAGAAAGATATACAGAGTGCCAGCTTAAAATTCACAACTAAGAGAATCACTGGCACCCCGCTGGCCTATAATATGCCACCCACTGGCTTGGGAGGACTATGGTTATGGAAAGATACCTATGGCTCTAAATTGCCGGTGTTCGGCTACGTCGGAGCCAAGCTGATCGGCACTGGACTCATGTACGAGGAGCCCAATGTCATAGACGTAACTACAGACGTGAAGCTTCCAGCGAGTTTCGCGAATAACCGTTTTCAGGTTGAAGCACTATTCAACAAAGTAAGCAACGGCAATAACATCGCTGACATGATCGAGTGGTCATCCGTCGTCCTTGAGGTGACCTACGCAAATAAATAGTAGCCAGCTCTTGAGAACAGCATAAATTGTTTTGATACTAGTAAAAGCAGCTGCCCGCTCCTATTGCTGGGCAGCTGCACCCGCAGATAGCTTACTAGTTGCCATTTAGTAAATTGGGGTGCCCTTATTTCCACTTGGTTACGCCCCTCATCTTGTCTCTCGATGCTCAGTTTTATCTACGTCCGAAATGGTAGGATTGATTCCGCATCCGGTGTATGCGGCTAACCGCTTGCAACCTGCCTAACTCTACGAAGACTGTTTATCATCTTTTAAACTTCTTATATTTTATAAGTTGTCCTCATTCAACTTAAATATGAATAATTCGAATTTGAACCTTATTCAGAGTTGTTGACAGTAGTGGTACAATGATACTATATATCGGTTTGTTCACTGTTTCTCAGTGTGTACATATTCAAATGAGATCAAGATAATGGGCAACAGGGCCGGGAAGGTTCCTATCTGGTACACGTTAATTAAAAGAGGCCCTGAACCGGAATTTTAGCTGAAACGGCAATATTACCGGATCAATTTTTCAATAGCAGGTGCAGCGGGCTGAAAATACGTGTAAAAAGTGAATATTTATTCGGATACGGTGACTGAACCCCCGGACAAAGGTCGAATTTTGTCCGGGGGCTATGAACTATGAGTTCATGATTAAACTGTTATCTTGAGGGAGCGAAGCTGCCCAAAAGACTATGCTTTGCCGCTTCCGGCTCAGGATGACAGAGCATGAGCTATTTTTTTCGGGTTTGGGAACATCGGAGGTTTAATGAAAGCAAATTATCCTGAACTGTTCGGCATCCTGGCTATGGTCATGCTGGTGGCCAGCCTTTTGGTGCCGGCAAGCCTAACCTCACCGTCGGTGGCACAGGCTGACCCCGGGGTCTGCAAATGGGATACTTTAGAGGAACCTGGCAATCCATCCGGCACAGAGGTTATTGCCAGGGGTACGGATATCATTGACCTGGCAGTAGGCAGTGACTCAAAAACCGTCGTCGCCATAGTTAACGAGGGCCCTCCGTCTTACGAAGCAGGCCCCACCAACCTCTTCAAATGGTCGAATACCAGAGGCTTGTTCTGGACTTCATCGAAATGGCTGGCGCTAACTCGAGAGCCGGAATGGGGCGGCGCTTTCATTGACGGCTTGCCGGCTGATAGATTGACCCGCCAGTGTTACCAGGTCGCCCTGGCACCCGACGACCCCGACTTCTTCGCCATTACGACCGACAACAGCACACCCTTGAGCGGACCTAAGGAGGTCTGGATTACTCAGAACGGCGGCGCGGATTGGCAAGTTACCAACCTGGCCACTCAACTGAGTGACAATGAGACCATCCGATGCGTTGACATATCGGTCGATTACGGCCGTAAGAGAGATATCGTAGTCGGCACAGCCACCGGTAACGGCAATATCAAGAACGTCGACCACGGGCGCATTCTGGTGCTAAAATCCAGCAGTTTCTCCAGCTGGCAGGACCAGAAGGTCAACGATGCCTCAGGCAGCACCATAGACTTGTCCAAAGGCGAGAGAGATAACCAGGTTGACTTCTTCGCGGTGAAGTTCTCACCGTTCTATGCCAGCGATTCTTCACTGGCTGTTGTTTTTGCGAGCGATAATACCACCATCCTAGGCTGCACGGATAGGGGAGCCACGTTCTATAACGTGGCCGTGCGGGATATCGACCAGAATTCTACGCTGAGTTGGGTATTTAGCACACCGGGGGTCGAGGTCGCAGCCTACTCTGGTTCTGGTATTTCACCGGGCTCGCTTCAGCTTAACAAAGCTACCCTGCAACTGCCATCCGATTTCTCCGGCCAGATTGCCTCCATGCGCCGTGCCTATATTTCTCTGGATGCTTTCGGCTCGCACAACAGGCGCCTCTGTTCCCGGGATGGCATCTTCCGCATCGATGACTCCACCGTTTCCACGCTGATGGACACCTCTCAAACACCCGATAAAGCTATCTACAGCATCGCCTATTTCGGCACCTACCCTACAGGCAAGCTTATGGCCGGCGAGCGAATGGGCTACCCGTGCACGGCCACCGTGCCCACCTGGTTCACCGATTCGCCGGCAAACTGCGCCGGCAGCTGCTGGTATCCTTGTCTCAAATGCCCCACCGGCGCTGCCTGCGACAACGTCACATGTGCAGTTGAAGCTAAGGATGGAATCGGTGCCGCTATAGTAGCCTGGGCACCTGAGGGCAACCTAGTCTACGCGGGCACCGGGTCACGGGGCTGCACGACCGGCACCAACTGGTGGACTGATCTTGTCACTGACCCCATATATGACGATGAGTCCGCTCTCAGCATCAGCCGCGACAACGGCGAGACCTGGAACCAGATTTCACTCATCGACACCATAATTTCGAAGTTCACAGATATAGCTCCCACGCCAGACTGCAAGACCATCTATCTGATTTCGGTTAACGCCTGTAGCGATAACTGCTGCGGTTTCGACAGCGTCTGGCGTACCAGCTCCAACCCCGACGTGACATTGCCGCTGCCCCCGCAGCCCGTCGGCACTTACTGGGAGAGAGTTTTTACCCACGTAACCGCTCCCAACTGCATGTTTGAGCAGACTGACTATGCTCTACTCAGAGTGGTGCCTTACTGCGCCGATCCCACCGGCCAAATCGTCGCCTGGGCAGTCTATGACCCCGAGCAGACCTTCGATCACGGCGTAGCCGCCTGGTCGCCTGACTTCGGCGATTACTGGGCTATGCTGACGCCACGCAACCCCGTTCAGGACTTCTGCTTCGAGTCGAGGACGGTTACGTACTTCCTCAGCCCGGGCGGACTGGTACAGAAGATGCCCTATACCGGCACCGCCTGGTCAAGCTCATTGCCTGACATCGATAGCCTGTTGGATCAAGCTCACACGATAGCCTCTTATCCCGATGGCAGGGTACTTGTCGGTGCTGCCGGTGAGACGAACGGGACTTACTCGGCTACATCATACTGCGGCAACTTTATCATCGATAAACCGACCTTCACCATTCAGGCACTATCCGGTAATACCGGCACAGAGGGCAATATACACGTTGCTTTCGACCCCAACTTCAAGGACAACAACACCTACTACATCGGCAATGATGCCGTATGCGTTGGCTCGGTATTCCGCAACAGCCCGATTGCCCAACTGAGGTGGCAGGATACCGATATGATGGACGATATCAATGGCGCCGTCGGTTGCCCGCATCCTGTGGGCCAGTACGGTATAGCACTCGCCTTCACCGGCGGTGCGCTATACACAGCACATGATTGGTGCGAAGACCCTGGCACGACTTGTGGTGTCGACCGCACGCTCGGTCCACTCAAAGGTATACCCAAGCCGGGTGTCGTCTGGGATCACCTGCATGCGGGCCTTCCAGTAGACGCCTGCTTCACCCTTGAGCCGTCTTCGCTCAAAATCTGCGGCTGCTGCACTACTGAAACTGACAGCACGCTGTACGCCATTGACAACGCTGATTATACGAACTGTGAAGACCACGCTCGTACAGGCAGAGGCTTAATCTGGGCCTTCACCGACTGCCTGGCCAAGAGGGGACCCGCCCTCATAACCGAGGACAATACACTCATCGGGTGCGACCCGGTGTCAGGCAGGGCTCAGGAAGTCAACCTTTGCTGGGAACAGCTCTGCGTGGCTGACGCCTACGACATCGAGATCTCCAAGAACCCGGACTTCACCATCAAGGTTATCGACTGGGTAGGTAGCAGTTGCACTGCAGATTTTCTAGTACCGGCAGATGTTACCGCACCTTGCGTGTTTTTCCCCGCCGGCGGACAGGCATTCAATCAAGCTTCTTCAATCGCTGCCTTTAGCAATCTTGAATGCGGACACACCTATTACTGGCGTGTCCAGGCCCGCGAGTGCGCTACCGGAGAGGTAATCCGCAGCCCCTGGTCCGAGGTCAGAAGCTTCACCGTCAAGGCCGGCTTACCGGTCGTAAGCCCGTACCTTGGACTGCAGCTCCTGGGACCTAACAACGGCTGCCTGGGATGCCCCGTCGCGCCAGCATCCTTCTCCTGGTCACCTTTCAAGGAGACCACGAAGTACAAGTTCGTGCTGGCTAAAGACTCGGAAATGACCCAGGTCGTCAAAGAGGCCGAGGTGTCAACCACCGCCTATGAGTACGATGGTACGCTGGACTACAGCACCAACTATTTCTGGCGTGTGATGGCCGAGGAACCCGCGCCATCCGACTGGTCGGCTGCCTTCAGCTTCCAAACCGAAGCTAAGCCCGTTCCCCTGGTAGAATCCTCTGGACCCGCCCGAACGCCCATCTGGGTCTGGGTTATTATCGCCGTGGGAGTTATCCTGCTCATTGTCACCCTCGTGCTAATTCTAAAGACGCGCCGGGTATAATAACTGACTGCTCATAATAAAAGAGGGGTGGCTTTTTGCCACCCCTCTTTTAATTTTTTCGCGCTACGTTACTTTATCTACTTTACCACTGCACGAACATGGGCATAACGACGTGGATGTAGTTATCGGAGCCGACGGGGCGAAGAACGCCTGGGCTGGAGGAAGTAGTGGTTTCCAGAGCCACCTGCTTCTCTTCCAGTACGGACAGGACATCCGACAGGTATTTAGCATTAAAAGCGATCTTAGCGGCCTCACCGTCGACTAAGGCATCTATCTCGCCCACATTATCGCCCACCTCTTCGGCCTTGGCAGAGATATTCATTTTTCCCGGCGTGAGCTCGACCCCGGGAGTCGCCATTAGCCGGACAATGCCGCTGCCGTCACGCGCGAAAATGGATGCCATTCTTATAGCCCGCAGGAATTCAGCTACATCTACAACCGCCCTGGTGACATAGTTCTGCGGTATGAGCTGCGAGTAATTGGGGAAGGAACCTTGGATAAGCTGTGACACCATCTCTACATTCTTCAGCTTGAACAAAATCTGGCTTTTCTGCTGGTTCACCGTGATCTCAACCGGTTCTTCCTGGTCCGACAGAAACCGGTGTAGTTCGTTTAATGCCCTGGCTGGAATAATTATGGCAGTTTTACTCTTAACGGGCGTTTGCAAAGAAGTAGTATGCACAGCCAACCTGAATCCATCAGCGGCTGCCATGGCCAGTTTATCGCCGTCGAACTCAAGCTGAACGCCTGTAAGCACCGGACGCGATTCCTCGGTAGCGGCAGCAAAGGTAACCTGCTCGATTCCGTCCTTAAGAGCTTTAATTTCAATTTTAGTAGCCAAGCCGTCGGCGACCTGCGGAATAGGAGGAAAATCTTGAGCATCAAGTCCGTTGATTCTGGCCTCAAAACGGGCGCACTTTAGCTGGAGAGTCCTCTGGGTCAGCGCAATTTCAATTTTGTCGTTGGGAAGAGAATTTGTGAATTCGGTCAAGAGCCGGGCGGGTATCGTTATAGCACCTTCTTCTTCTATTTTGGCTCCAAGCCAGCAGCTAATCGCTATCTCCAGATTGGTAGCCGCTAGCTTAAGACGTGATTGGTCAGTAGCTATCAAAACATTCTGAGTAATAGGTAACGTGCTTCTAGTGGCTACAGCCCGACTAACTATACCTAAGCCTTTACTCAAATTCTCTTGAAGGCAGGATAGTTTCATGTTCACACCCCCCGACAGTTGTTTTCAAAGTATACCCCGCTAGCAGGGCCAAGTCAACGGTGTTAACGCCTGATTGGACACAATTTTTGCCCATAAATTTAGAGGCACCAACAACATATTGTTTTTAACACGGACATAGGAAGTACTCCAGGTACGCCTACCAGGGCGAATGGCCCGGGAATAATGGTTATTCGAGATTGACGTTCCCGCTTTTGCCGCCGCTCTTCCTGACCAGGCGTACGTTTTCCAGTCGCATCGTCAGGTCGACCGTTTTGCACATATCGTATATGGTCAATCCGCTGATAGCCACGGCGGTTAGGGCTTCCATTTCAAATCCTGTCTTACCGCTGCCTCTGACCGTCGCCTTGATATCCACTGCCGGGGCCTTTTCATTCAGTGAGAATTCTATACTCACATTTTCAATAAGTAACGGATGACATAGAGGTATGAGTTGGTAAGTCTCTTTAGCTGCCATGATGCCGGCAACGCGTGCTGCGGACAGGACATCGCCTTTGGGCAATTCACCCGCCTTGAGCGAACGCATCGTTTCCGCTTTCATCGCCACCTTCCCAACAGCTACTGCAACTCTCGATGTAATCGGTTTATTGCCGACATCAATCATATGAATATCCGAAGAAGAGCTCATATTAACCTCCCACCTGAGACATCATCCTCTTCCTGCAAGACTGCCCCCCGGCCAGTTCATGTTTCCGCGGCTTGGCTTTGATAGCTTCGGTGATGACCGCCTTCAGTTCCCGGGGAGAGGCGCTGTTACGCAGCGGCTGGCGAAGGTCGACTTCGCGGTCGCTAAGCAGGCACGGTCGAAGCTTTCCTTCCGCAGTCAGCCGGAGGCGATTGCAGCTGAAGCAGAAGTGCCGGCTGACCGGTGTAATGAAACCGACCGTACCGCGGGCATTTGGAAAACGAAAATATCTCGCCGGACCATTTCCCGTTATGGACTTACTGGGCTTCAGCTTGCCCAGCTCCGCTATGCGCTCTTTAACGTCATCGGCTGACAGAAATCCGGGTTGCAAACTGCCTTTGCCTCCTACCGAGTGACCATCAGGAGGATTATCTACGGCAAAGGGCATTAGTTCGATAAATCGAACATTCCAGCCCTCGGTAATCGTCAACCTGGCAAAATCCGTGACCTCTTCATCGTTTATGCCTCGCATCACCACCATGTTTACTTTAACCGGGCTGAGCCCGCAGTATTTAGCTTCCTCGATGCCCTGCAGAACATCATTCAGCTTATCGTGGCGGGTAATACGTTGAAACTTGCTCCGACTCAATGAGTCCAGGCTGACATTCACCCGTTTCAAGCCGGCACGTTTGAGTTCGGCGGCATAATCTTTCAGCAAAATTCCGTTCGTGGTTAGTGATATGTCGTCTATGCCTTTGATTTCCGCCAGCAATGCCACCAGTTCATGCAGCCTGGCGCGAACCAGAGGTTCCCCGCCGGTAAGCCGGAGCTTGTTAATGCCCAGCTCGGCTGCCAGTCTGGCAACTACGGCTATCTCTTCATAGGTGAGTATTTCACTATGATGCAGCAGACTAATACCTTCAGGTGGCAGGCAATATATACAGCGCAGATTGCAGCGGTCTGTTACCGATATCCGCAGGTAGTTTATAGGACGGTTAAAAGGGTCGGAAACTCCGGTCATAGCTTCACTTCTCCAGCGATTTTCTCCAGGACACGGCAGGCTTCACGCGCAGCCTGGCCGCGGTGACTTATTCGATTTTTCGTCTCCAGCGGCAGCTCCGCCATAGTTTTATCAAATCCGGGAAGGTAAAAAACGGGGTCATAGCCGAACCCGTATTTTCCGCCGGGCTTCAACGCAATCATTCCCCGGCATTCTCCGTGACAGAGTTCTATTCTCTCCTCCGTCACCGCTACAGCAATAACACATTTGAAACATGCGGCCCGTTTCTCCAGAGGTACACCCTTCAACCTGGCTAAAAGGTGCTCAATCCTGTCTTCATCGGTGGCAGCCTCTCCTGCGGCGCGGGCCGAGTGAATACCGGGCTCGCCTCCCAGTACGTCTACTTCCAGCCCGGAATCATCGGCCAGTGTAATCAACCGGCTGGCCCTGGCATAGGCCTTGGCTTTCATGCTGGCATTTTCCTCGTAGCTGGGACGGTTCTCCTCTACCTCAACATTGATACCGAGTTCATCTGGCGTTACAAGCCGGAATGGCAGCCCATTCAATAGACTTCGATATTCCCGGACTTTGCCGCGGTTAGTAGTCGCCAGAAGCAGCTTGGCCATATTCCTAAAATAACCGTTTTTCTACCTTGAAAAGGAGGGGTTACGCTTCTAAATCTTCTTGAATCGACTCTTAAGCTTCTTCATCACCTGAGGCATGGTCGTATATTCCATCTCATCTAACGGCAGACGGTGAGGCTCGAAAGGCCCGTGCCGGCGCAGGATATCGGCGATATCCAGGGCTTCCTGCCGGGCATTATCGAAAGCCGGGTCATCGAACATGTCGACCGGGCCGACCAGTTTGCCTTCGGCCAGCTGAAACCCGGCGGCAATGACCCTGGGCGGGCCATCGAAGCGAGTGGGATTGCTCTCCCTGACGGCAACCGGCATTAACGGGCCGTTATGCGAGCCTCTCATCCAACCCTCCACTATGTGCGGATGAGCAAAAGGCTCGAGTACCTCACCTACTGCGGGGAATCTGCCCTGAGCCCGGACGATACACACCGGGTCATCTTTGCCCACATACCTGCCGGCAATCAGGGCCAGTTTCTGCGTGGAGGATGCGGCCGCTATTTCACCGCTCTCCCGATGGTACACGTTTTTAACACAAAAGCGGCTGGGCGCACCTATAAAGACCAGCATATCGTAGATTTCCTCCGGTGCATTAAAGACTATTTTCTTGCTCTCCTTGACATCATGTACCTCAAAGGAGAAACCGCCGTGCAAGTTGCCGGCAATAACCAGTCCGATAGTGTTAAACGGATCCGCGAAAACTTTGTACAGCGGCAGGTTCCAGGCGCCCGAGGCCGTTTTGTCCGCCATAAAAATAATGATGGTTTCAGCGTCCCGTTCGTTGATTTCCATTTCGGCCACCCCCGGCCCCATACCCCTGACATTGCCCGAGAATGCATCCGACAGAAGATCCTGACCGGCGCCGTGCAGCTTTAGTTTTTTAGCCACATTAGCGCAGTCGATGAAGGTTTCCCAGCCTAACTCGTGAATTTCGCTGCTGTCTTCACCTTTCTGGTGGGTCATTATCAGCTGGAGGTCGTCGCCGCACCTGGTGACGTGATAGTCGATGAGAAGCCCCTTCTTCTTGGCCGGCACCATGCATTTCTCGGCTTTCTCCAGCACCTCCGGATGCGAGCTGGAATGTCCGACGTAGCCCCCGATGTCGGCCTTGATTACGCTAAGAGTTAGTTTCATTTTGCCCCCTTTTTATTTTGCAAATTCATTATTGTTTTTTTACTTATAATTTTTTAATTTACACTAGCGCCGGCAGCCGGTATTCCCCGAAGACCTTCCGCAGTACGTTGCAGACTTCGCCCAGTGTCGCATAGGCGCTCACCGCTTCCAAGATATAAGGCATTAGGTTCTCATTATTGCCAGCAGCCTGTCGTAGAGCCTCGAGTTTCACTGCCATTAATTCGTTATCTCTCTCCCGGCGCAGTCTACTAAGCCGTTCGAGCTGCCTTCTCTCACCTTCTTCATCCATTTCCAGAATCGGAATGGTTACCGGCTTGCTTGAGGAGTATTCGTTGACTCCCACGATGATTCGTTTTCCACTGTCTATTTCATTCTGGTAACGATAGGCCGAATCAGCGATCTCCCGGTGAAAGAACCCGGCTTCTATAGCAGCCAAAACACCGCCCAGTGCATCTATCTTGGCGAAATACTCATACACCGCTTTTTCAGTTTTATTTGTAAGAGATTCTATAAAATAGCTGCCTCCCAGAGGGTCAATGGTATTAGCTACACCGCTTTCGTGGGCGATTATCTGCTGTGTGCGCAGTGCTATAGTTACCGCTTTCTCCGATGGCAGCGCCAGCGCTTCGTCCATTGAGTTGGTGTGCAGCGATTGGGTGCCGCCGAGGGCTGCCGCTAGCGCCTGAATGGTAGTGCGGACGATGTTATTTTCCGGCTGCTGTGCGCTGAGTGAACAGCCGGCGGTCTGCGTGTGAAAGCGAAGCCACTGTGACCGCTCGCCACCTTTGAACCGCCGCTTCATTTCCCGCGCCCAGATACGTCTAGCAGCACGGAACTTGGCTATCTCTTCAAAGAAATCGTTATGACAGTTGAAAAAGAAGCTCAGTCTGGGAGCAAATTCATCGACTTTCAACCCGCGATCGATTCCCGCCTGCACATACGTCAGGCCGTCGGCCAGAGTGAAAGCCAACTCCTGAACAGCGGTGGCACCGGCTTCGCGTATATGATAGCCGCTGATGCTGATGGTATTCCAGCGAGGCACCTGCTTCATACCGAATTCGAATGTGTCGACAATAAGGCGCATCGAAGGCCTGGGTGGAAAGATAAAGGCATTCTGTGCCATGTACTCTTTAAGGATATCGTTCTGGATGGTGCCGCCCAGATTTTCCAGGGGTATGCCCCGCTTCTGAGCATTGGCTAAGTACATAGCCCAGACAACCGCCGCCGGCCCGTTAATGGTCATTGACGTGGTTATCTTGTCCACCGGTATGCCGTCGAACAATATCTCCATGTCCGCCAGCGACGAAACGGCCACACCGCATTTGCCGAACTCACCTTTCGCCTCGGGGGCATCCGTGTCGTAGCCGTTTAACGTCGGAAAGTCGAAGGCCACGCTCAGGCCGGTCTCCCCATGCCCAAGCAGATATTTATAACGGGCGTTGGTCTCTTCGGCACAGCCGAAGCCGGCAAACATGCGCATCGTCCATAGCTTGCCTCTGTAACCCGTATCATGAACGCCCCGTGTAAAAGGATGTTCTCCCGGAAAACCCAGGTCTCGTAAATAGTCTACGTCGGCTATATCCGCCGGTGTGTACAGCGGCTCAATGGGAACCCTTGAGGTGGTATATCTATCGGAAAAACTTCCGGCCCGGTCACGCCACCCAGCTGCCTTTTTTTTCAAATCGTCCTGTTTCCTCTGCTCGGTATTACCCATATTAAACCTTTAGTACTCAATCCCCTTACGGGATAAAATCCCTTTATCGAACGGATGCTTCACCTTCACCATGTCAGTGACCAGATCTGCCAGTTCGATTACCTTTGAGTCGGCATAGCGTCCGGTGATGATGAGCTCTACGTTATCCGGTTTGTCTTTTATTAATTTTATCAGGTTGTCAACGTCGATCAGTTTCCAGGCAGCGGCCACATTAACTTCGTCCAATATGACAACATCGTATTTCCGGCTGAGCATTGCTTTCCTAGCCGCGTCCAGTGCCTTCCCTGCCTCTGCTCTTTCCTCAGGTTTAACATTGGCCGGGTCGGTGAATTCCTGAA
>CAZJID010000033.1:0-20165 GCA_964545945.1 uncultured Dehalococcoidales bacterium | reverse complement strand
GGGGAACTAGCGGTGCCCTGTACCCGAGATCCGCTATAGCGGGGTTGAATTCCGGTTCGAGGTTTTTGTTTCCCGGGACTGCTCCGGTCAAGTGGCGTTGAGGGCCGGGTCTTGCGCGGCGGAGAACTATGAATCCCGTCAGGTCCGGAAGGAAGCAGCGGTAAATAGTCTTCTCCGGGTGCCGCAAGGTTACCTGGTCGGAGCCGGCTAACCGGAGTAAGCTGGAAGGCGGAAATCGACAGTCGGTGCACGGCCCTTATTCTAAGAAAACGAAATGGATTTAAACCCGGCTGGCAAAACTGCAATTTTCACCGGTGGTTACACCATGGTGTAACAGGAGATTTAAATGAAAGCGATTGATGTCCATGCCCATCCCAGCACTGCTGTCTTTGACCGCAGGCGCCTGTGGGGTCCGGAGATGGTGGAGTACATTTCCAAATATTACGGCATCGAATATAAGGTCAAGACGGATGAGGAGATGGCGCAGGACTTCAGAGAGCTGGATGTAAAGGCTATTATAATAGGCTGGGATGCCGAATCAGTTAGCGGCTGCGATACTAGCGACACCAATGATGAGGTGGCCCGGCTGATAAAAAAGTTCCCGGATGTGTTCATCGGCGGCTGGGCGATGATCGACCCGTGGAAGGGGAGGGCGGCTGTAAAAGAGCTGGAGCGGTGTGTTAAGAAACTGGGACTGATGGGGCTGAAGTTCCAGCAGGCTCTCCAGGCTTTCTTCCCTAACGACCGGCGTTTTTACCCGCTTTACGAAAAGTGCGCTGAGCTGAATATACCTGTATCTTTTCACACCGGGACGACCGGTGCCGGAGCCGGCATGCCCGGGGGGCATGGCATACATCTGAAGTACACCATGCCTGTTCCGTATATCGATGATGTGGCGGCCGATTTCCCGGAGCTGACCATCGTCATGATTCACCCCGCCTGGCCGTGGCATGAGGAGCAAATTGCCGTTTTGCTACACAAAGGTAATGTCTATGCCGACCTCTCCGGTTGGGCGCCCAAGTATTTCCCTGAAGCTATAAAAAGAGAGGTCAACGGTCGCCTCCAGGACAAGTTTATGTTCGGCTCGGACTATCCAGAGATTCCACCTAAGCGGTGGCTTCAGGAATTCGAAAGTGCGGGCTATAAACCCGAAGTTATGGAGAAAGTCCTGTATAAGAATGCCCTGCGAATACTGAAACTTAAGGTTTAAGGGCGCCAAGTGCCGGATAAATCAACTCCGTTTTCAGCCCAGGTAAAAAGTCTGCTTCGCCAGACCGGTCTGAAAGCCAGAAAAAGCCTCGGACAGCACTTCCTGATTGACGGGGAAGTCCTGGGAATTATTGTTAAAACTGCCGAGCTTTCCTCTGAAGACACGGTTATCGAGGTCGGACCCGGCCTGGGCATATTGACCCGGGAGCTGGCCAGGCGTGCCGGGAACGTCGTTGCAGTGGAACTCGATAAAGAGCTGGCTTCTCTATTGCAGCGCCAGCTATCTTCATTAGCGAATTTGCGTGTGATTAATGCCGATATACTCAAAGCTAAGCTGTCACAGCTTCTTGGCGGTAAAAGCGATTATAAGGTGGTGGCTAATCTGCCGTACTATATTACCTCACCCGTGTTACATTATTTCGTGGAAAGCACGCCGAAGCCATCACTGATGGTAATGATGGTACAGAAAGAAGTTGGGGAGGCCATCGTGGCTGGGCCTGGGAAAATGTCCTTTCTGGCGGTTAGTCTTCAGATGTATAGTAAGCCTAAAATCGTATCGTACGTACCGGCTCAAAGCTTCTACCCGCAACCGAAAGTCGATTCGGTTATACTCCGCTTTGATATGCTGAAGGAACCTGCAGTGGAAGTGCCCGACACCAACAATTTTTTTGAGGTGGTCAAATGTGGTTTTAGTTCACCTCGGAAACAAATACATAATTCGCTGGCACACGGCTTGGGAATAAAGGCCTCCGAAGTCGCTCCTCTATTGAAACAGGCCGATATAGACCCGCAGCGTCGGGCAGAGACGTTGAGCCTGAAAGAGTGGGCCAGACTATACGCGGTTATAGAATCTGCAAAAAAGAAATAGAATGAAATGCTGAAGTCTCTTTTTATTAAGAATGTCATTGCGAGGAGTCTTTCCCGAGCGGGAAGGACGACTTGGCAATCTCATACATTGGTTCACTTTGGACTTACACTGTCAATGCAAGGTATCTTTATACTCTAATGCTGAAATACAGGGCGCCAGCCAAGATTAACCTTGTCCTGGAAGTCCTGGGCAAGCGTGACGACGGCTACCACGAAATCCGTAGCCTGGTCCAGACGGTCGACCTGTGCGACAATCTGGCTTTCGAAATTGCAGATGATATTTCCCTGGAATGCACTGAGCCGGGTCTGGAGATTCCAGACAACCTGGTGGTCAGGGCAGCCGAACTGCTTAGAGAAGTAAGCGGCTCCAATAAAGGCGCCAGCATTCGGCTCGAGAAACGTATTCCCTGGGGTACCGGGCTGGGTGGCGGCAGCAGCGATGCGGCGATAACCTTAGTAGCTCTGAACAGGCTTTGGGGACTGAAATTGACCGTTTCTAACCTGGTTGAACTTGCTGCCAGGCTGGGGTCGGACGTACCCTTTTTTATTCATGGTGGAGCAGCCTTGATTGAGGGGAGAGGAGAAAAAGTAACGACTTTGCCGCCCTCACCGCCGGCACATTTTGTACTGCTGTTACCGTCGTTGCCCAAAATAACAGATAAGACCCGGATGCTTTATTCCCTCCTGGACAGGAGGCACTTTACCGACGGAAGCCGCGTTGAAAAAGCCGTGAAATTCTGGTCTCAGAATGAGCAACTTGGCTCGGGTTTGTTCTTCAATGTTTTCGATGAAGTGGCCTTTGGTGCTTTTCCCGGATTGGAGGATTACTGGAGACGCTTTGAAGAAGCCGGCGCTGAGAATATCCACTTAGCTGGCTCCGGATCGGCCTTGTTTTCGGCTGCGGATATTGAGACTAGAGCTAATCAAATCCAACGCCGGCTACGGCGGCATAAGCTTCAAGCTTATGCCGTGTCAACTATCGTTAACGCTTCAATGAAATGTTAAAAAAGCCCGTATTCGAGTTTGCCTTTGTGTAGCAGCAACAAATCAGGCTAAGGTGCAGTACAACTATAACTTGATAATGCGTAGACCGCACTGATTTGCTAACTTCTTTTAAAGCCGAAAGATGGCTAAATAAATTCCAACGGCTATAGCTATGATATTCAGTAAATTGAAGTAAAGAATGATATGAAATGGTATAGCAACATGATTACCGATTAAATAGGCTATTAAAACAGAAGTGGAGGCAATTATTTTCAGTGACAAGCCACGCTTACGATTAACAGACAGACTTATAACCTGACCAATGCCGTAGCCTACCGCAGCGGCTAAAAATATGTTAAAAAATGAAACATAAAAGACAAAATGACTTATAAGATACCAAATAATGCCACTAATTAGCGCAGTACCCAAACCAGCCAGAATAGACCTTGCGAGAACTGCAGGAGAAAGCTGAAAGGTAGGCAGCTTTCTTAGTCTCGCACACTGAACACAGCGGGCTCCCACAGGAGTCTGAACCATACACTGAGGACATATTGGCTTGCCACATTTGTTGCAGGTAAGGCCAGTTTCGACATCAGGATGTGTTGCACACTGCATTTGTTTCGCTTCGTCAGAAAGTTTATCTGCCTGCAAATTGTATAAAATTTGAAGAACTCTTGTCGAAAATGCAACCGAAATGTTCTGAATAGCTAAAAGTTAAATATACAAAGAAGCAGGAAGAATTGACGTTACGTATTTAAAAATGCCTTGCTTATTAACGAATTGCACACTATGGACAAATGTGACATGCTGAACGACAGACAATTGTCTGTATGGGAACTAGTGCTGTTTAAGCTGCATTAGATGGCTCTTTATTTCTTCTTTTGCTCTGTCTTCGGTGCTTTCTTCGCCGCTACTTGTTTCTTGGGTTTTTTTACATTTTTTCTTCCCTTACTACCCACGTCTAAACCTCCTTCTCAATTTCTTGTCAGGTCTTACTTGCTAACACCTTACCTGTAAATTCTTTTCAGGTCAAATTATAATGTTATCTCCATAGATATCGAAGGCGTCCGGTGCTTTAGAATTTCTCTAATATGACAGATGCGTTGGATTGCACAAAACGCCCAATTGTTTGGCTCACGCGAATATCATTGTTCCACCGTGAACCTATTATCTGATTTATGCTTTCTCGCATGCTGTGACTTCGTCGACAGCCAACCTATCCGTTCGGCTTCATGCCAATCAAAATCTGGTACGTATGGCTTGATGTCCAGTAGCGGGGTACCATCAACAACATCCACATCTTCAATATGGAGAATATTATCTTCGACTCTAATTAACCGTACAACAGATATGCCTATAGGGTTTGGTCGTGCTGGCGCTCGCATAGAGAATATGCCGTGGGTTTCTTCCTCCATGAACGGTCTGGTTTCCAAGGTATACCCTTTGGATAAGTGGAAATGATAAATTAGGATTATGTGGGAGAAGCCATCAATATCCTTAAGGCCGGCGGAGTACTCTCTAAACAACTCTACAGTGCCCTTTATACCTAATGCCCCACTCGGTTGTATTGGCATTCTGGTCACTTCCTTGAATGGGGAGTGTATGATTCCTATTGGTCTGTATCTTATCTCTTGCACCATAATGCGCTAGTATATTATGAATGGTAGAAGCGTCGACAGAATATGCAGTAATTCGATTATAACACATGCTAGTATGACGGGTAATGCACGAAACGCTATTTTGTTAACTCTTCCTGTGTAAGGTGCCAAATGCTCAGATAGCTACCGCCTGCGGCCAAGGTTCGCGGCGTGCCCTGGTCCACAGCGTGTTCACGTAATTTAGCGCGAAGTGGTTCTGTGCCAGGTGAAGCCAGAATGCACCCGAGTCCGTGAGTTTGAGGTACTCTTCATTACGAATCACCAGCCCAACCTGTTCCATCGCTCTCAGCCACCAGCGAGCCTTAGGCGCGTCGTTACCGAGAACTGCATCGAGGTCGTTCAGAGGGATGCGTGTGTCATAGAAACGCCAATAGAGCCACCACCAGCCAGACATCTCACCCACGAACGGCATTCGCAGGGCAATCGCTGTACGTCCCGTGCACGCCGCCTGTCTCCAGTTGTAGAGGTCGAACGTATTGAGCACGAACCCGTCGGGTAGGTGAGATCCAGCACCTGGCCCAATACCTATGTAACCGTCACGAGTAACCGACGAATAGCGTGGGACGCCAGCTCGCTTGAAGCTCCATACCGACACTTGTTCGAACCCATTTTCAGCGCACCATTCGCTGATTGCCCGGTAGTGCGCTCGACGTACTCGCAGAGTTGGCATGCGCACGGCAGTCAGGCGCAGGTACTCGCCGACCGAGGTGTATGGGAACGTGAAGAGCGGGTAGGTCGTGAGCTGGTTCGCGCCGAGTTGTGCAGCGCGGGCCAAATCCACAACCACATCGCTGGCTGTCTGTCCAGGCAGCGCGAACATGATATCCGCGTTGACCGAGGCGAAGCCACCTTCTGCGAGCAATGCCAGTGCGTGTTCTGCTACGGACGAGTCGTAGCGGCGCCCTATCACCGCTAAGTTCTTTGGGTGGAATGATTGCACGCCAAGTGAAATGAGCGCAACGCCTGCATCGTGCAACTGGTGCACTGTCACATCATCCACGTCAGTGGGGTTTGTCTCGATGCAGATGTCACCCGTAAGGCGGAAACGCTCGCGTACGCGCGCAAGCACAGTGGCGATGCTGCCCAGCGCAAGCGTCGGCGTGCCACCACCGATGTAGACGCTCGTCACCTCGGCAGGCCCGATCTTGTCAGCCCACCAGTCGACCTCGGCGAGTGCGGCCCGTGTGTAGGGTTCCACGAGTGTCTCATCATACGGTACTTTAGTATAGGGGCAATACGGACAGAAGTTGCGACAGAACGGCACGTGCAGATACAACGAGGTGCGCTCGACGCGTGGCGGCATCCAGTCCTGTGTGGGCGGTTCGAAGACCCATCGCTGATCGGGTCCCACTAGGTAACGCCGGATGGATTTTGTTACAAGGCGTGAGAGCATGTGGCCCGGGCTATTAACCAATATCTCTGGATACCGAGCAAACGCATCAATTCCGGCAGCTATCTTATTCATTCCAGGTATAGGATATGCTGACTTTGAGGACAATTCAAGAAAATTGCCGGCAGACACGAATCGCAGAATTTTTACCGATAATATTAATGGCTAAACATTATGAGTTTTTGTTACGAAACCGAAGATTAATAATTAAGGTTGCCTATTTCAACCTGATCTAGATATTCCTATCCATCGTGGAATTCTATTAGTATATTCACGATAGGCATTACCAAACTTATGTAGGCAGGAACGCTCTTCCGCTATTGCGAGAATAGCTGACAAAATTATATATACAATAGAAAACAATAAGAAAGTCCATGAGGCTGAAGCTATACCCGCACCTATAAGTATCAAATAGCCAGCGAGATTCATGGGATGTCTTGAATAACGATAGAGCCCCTTTGTCCACGGTTCACCGAGCGGGATATCGGCAATATTCACTATAGCTATTGTCCAGACAACCATCCCTACTACACACAGAGCGAGGCCCACATAAAACCATGCCGTGCCTAACCGTAACGGCAGAAAAACAGAGTATATAAAGAGTCCAAAAAATAAAACAGTATGGAAAATATCTATTATGCGCTCAGTCTTGTTGTTATAAGTAAGAGTCCCCATTTTCTTAAATATATCACCGGTACCCACCGTCTTATCAATCAGGAGCATAATAAGAGGGTGTAAAAGAAAATATAGTGTGAGAATCCAGGCATTCCACAAACCTATCTCAAACTCTGGCACAAGCGACATAATTTTCCTCCTTATCTTCTCTGTTTTTCGCTCTGAAGCGTTTTTCTCTAACGATCATCGTTCTATATTTTAAGTCATCGGTTCCATCGGGGCAATGGGTACAGAGCTCGCAGATTAACTAAGGGGGACTTTTAGCTGGAATGGTCATCAAGCTTGTTTGTACATTGAGCAAGCATCACTGCACAATAGTCAGGTTTGTGCAATCCACCAGCTACAGCGATTCAACATAAATGATTGACCAGTTTCTCTTCATCTTTCCTGGTCTGCACTTCGTCGTCGAGCTTTGCTTTTTGAAGTGTGTCTAAAATCTCCCTGATTCTGGGTCCTGCGGGAACGCCCATACTCTTCAAGTCTTCACCGGTCAGTGTCGGTTTTGTATAACGTAGCTTGTCCAGATACAGATTAAGGTGCTGCGTGGCTACCTTTGACTCCGAGATCAGGGCGTTGGCTTGAATGGCTGCTGTGGAATATCCTTGAAGCAATTTATACACGTCGCTGTGCTTCAACCGAGCATTTGCCAGCTTGTGAAGCTGTGGCTTAAGCTGCAGTGTCCGGCGCATGGTTTCCGCAGCATTTCTAGGGAAGTTAAGTCGGGATATAAATTCCTCCACCTCTTTTGTTGAAAGGTTATAGATAAGCAGACACATATACAGATTTGAGAGTGTGGTCCGTATATCGGCCTGACGGGCTCTGGCGAAAGCCTTAGCCAGCCGGCCATTGCCTTTAAGTGCCGTATTTAATCGGCTCAGCACCCCCAACTCGTCGGCTCGCCTCAGAACTCGCTCCGGCAGACCTTCTTTCAGTATAAGCTCCAACTCGTGCCTAAGGCGGTCCCCGCTTATGGTATCTAGCATGGCTGCATCGCGGCGCATCAATCTTTCGGTTTCCGGCTCCAGTTGGAAGCCCAACCTCTGCTCATAGCGGAGCGCTCTCAAGATTCGTGTGGCATCATCGATAAAGCTTTTAGCGTGCAGTATGCGGATAAGGCAGCGCTTCAGGTCCTCTCTGCCGTTATAAAGGTCGACAAGCTCTCCGAACTGCTGCGGATTAAGATGCAGCGCCATGGCGTTGATTGAGAAGTCACGGCGGATGAGGTCATCTTTGAGGCTGCCCGGCGTGACAGTAGGTAAAGCCCCCGGCCGGCTGTAGGTTTCTCTGCGGGCGGTGGCCAGGTCGATATCGAAGTCCGGATAAGCTAGTTTAGCAGTGCCGAAGCGGGAATGAATTGTCAGCTTGGCCTGGTTTTCCTTTGCCAGTTTTTGAGCTAGAGCGATGGCGTTGCCTTCGACCACCAGGTCGAAATCGAAATTAGCGCGGCCCAGAAACAGGTCACGCACCACTCCGCCCACGATGTATAATTCCTGGCCCAGCTCGCTGGCGTCCCGGCCGGCTATTTCTACCAGAGCCAGTACCGGCGGCGGCAAGTATTTCTCCAGTTGTTTCGAAAGATTCTCAGTCATGGGTAATAGCAAATGTTGAACATCAATATATCAGTTGCATTAGATGTACATCCAGCAGATTGCCGAATTTTTTACCAACTTCTCTCATAGTGCCGATATATTGGAATCCAAAGGATTTGCAGAGGTCGGCGCTTACTTTGTTGCTGCCGGCTATCCTGGCTATTACGGTGTGTAAACCAGCCGTTTTGCCTTCCTGGATAATCACGGCCATGAGCTGTTTCCCTATTCCTTTTCTACGGTGTTCTTCCCTGACGTAGACAGATATCTCTGCCGTATCTGAATATGTAGACCTGTCTGACCAATGGCTTAGAGATGCCCATGCCGCAATAAGACCATCATCGTCCGCAACCATTACAGGGTGCCGGTCATCATGTTTGGAGAACCAGCTTTGTTGTTGTTCCGGAGTCTTCGGCTGGATATCGAAGGTAGCGGTTGTTTTCTGGATGGCCTCATTATAAATTTCGGTGATCTGTGGCAGATCAGCAGCAGATGCTCGCCGGGTAGTCAACATGCTAATACTCAAAAACCAGAATGATTATATATACTTTTGGCATTCTACTGCGTGTTTTGAGGGTGGTCAAGGCCTTAATTGAAGAACACCGGCAAAATTGACCCGCTAGTTTAGCAGATGTTATAGTAAAACAGGCTGGCGCCGGAAAATAATCGCTGGCGATTCATTCGTTAGTTATTCTTCTGTGTCGTGAGATTTAGAGCTAGTGGTTGTTTGATTGTGATGCCAGGAGGTCAGATTGAGCTGGACTAAAGAAGATTTGCAAGAGCTGGTAAAAACGAAGCTGGATGGTAGACTTTTCGTAATCGTGTCTAACCGGGAGCCATATATCCATATTTTGTCCGGTGATGAGATCAAATGTATTGTTCCGGCCAGCGGCCTGACGGTAGCTCTGGACCCGGTCATGAGGGCTTGCGGCGGTATATGGGTTGCACATGGCAGCGGCAGTGCCGACGAGCAAGCGGTTGATGAAAAAAACCATGTAATGGTGCCTCCTGACGAAGCTCTCTATACGTTAAGACGGATATGGCTAACCAAAGAAGAGGAAGAAGGCTATTATCTGGGCTTTTCTAACGAAGCGCTATGGCCTCTGTGCCATATAGCCTATACACCGCCGAACTTCGATGAATCCAACTGGGGTATTTACAAAAATGTAAACCAGAGTTTCGCCGATGCTGTCCTAGAAGAGGTTGGCAACAGCGAGGCGTTTGTTTTTATTCAAGATTATCATCTGGCCCTTTTATCCCGATTGATTAAAGCAAAGAACGATAAGGTAATTACAGCGCAGTTCTGGCATATCCCATGGCCGAATCCCGAAGCTTTCCGCATCTGTCCCTGGGGGGAGGAAATATTGGATGGTTTGCTGGGCAACGATATGCTCGGTTTTCACATAAAATATCACTGCGACAACTTCGTGGAAACGGTCAGGCTGATGCTGGAATCCAGGGTTGACCGCGAGAAGTCAGCTGTCAGCCGTGGCGGCAAAACCACTTTAGTTCGCCCGTTTCCAATAAGTGTCGACTTCGGACGAATAGCGGAGGAAGCTGCCGACGCAGCGGTTACCGCAGAAATGGAGGGTATTCGCCACAGATGGCAGCTAACCGATGAGTTCGTTGGGATTGGAATAGACAGGTTAGATTACACGAAGGGAATTCCTCACCGATTAAGTGCGCTGGATAAATTTCTGGCAAAATACCCGGAATACCTGGGGCGTGTTGTCTTCTTTCAAATAGGTGAGCCGAGCCGGATTCACATTAAAAAGTATAGAGAGTTGAATTCTGAAATCGATGAACAGGTTGAGGAGATAAACTGGAAGTACCAGACAGGTTCCTGGAAGCCTATACTTTATGTCAGAGAGCATATGTCGCCTTTTACTTTGATGGCGTTCAACAGACTGGCACGTTTTTGCGTAGTCAGTTCCCTACATGATGGGATGAATCTGGTGGCTAAGGAATTTATTTCTTCCAGGACAGATGAAGACGGAGTATTGCTTCTCTCCCGATTCACCGGTGCTGCCAGAGAGCTGACAGATGCTCTTCTGATCAATCCGTATGCTACCGATTCCTTTGCCGAGTCAATTAAAGCGGCAATTGAAATGCCTCTGCAACAGAGGAGAGCCAAGATGAAAAAACTGCGCCAGGTGGTTGAAGAAAATAATATTTATCGTTGGGCAGGGAATATTATCTCCGAACTAACTAGTCTGGGTCTTTAGCGGTGTTTGTAGAATGCAGTATCTTTTCGATGAATGGGATAGTATTTCCCGTCGCCTCGAATCGGTTGACCATGTTCTCTTTCTATCGGATTACGATGGCACCTTAACACCCATTGTAGATAGGCCGGAGCTGGCAGTTTTAAATAACAACACCAGAAAGCTGCTGCGGAAGCTGGTTAAGAACCGACGTTATACCGTTGGTATTATTAGCGGGCGAGCTCTGTCCGACCTTAAAAGTAAGATAGACCTGGAGGGCATTATTTACGCCGGAAACCATGGCTTGGAGATAGAAGGATTCGGCTCGAGTTTTCTCGAACCCATCGCCGAAGAAATGAGACCTTTCCTTGGCATGTTGAATAAAGCATTGTCAGCAACAATGAGAGGAATCAAGGGTGTCTTTGTAGAGAATAAAGGTTTAACTCTAAGCGTCCACTATCGAATGGTCAAAGGGACCGAAGAAATAAAAGTGCGGGACGCCTTGGAAAAGATTACCGACCCATTGAACGTAACCGGAAAGATAAAGGTTACTCACGGAAAGAAAGTATATGAAATAAGGCCGCCGGTGGACTGGAACAAAGGAAAAGCCGTCGCCTGGCTGACGGCAAGACTAAGAGATGAAATCGATGGAACACAAGTAATGCCGTTATATCTCGGCGACGATCTTACGGATGAAGATGCCTTCGAGTTGATTAACAGGGAAGATGGAATCTCAATCTTCGTTGGCGAGGAGGATTCCACATCAGTCGCGCGATATTTCCTGAAGTCACCGGATGAAGTGGCGGAATTCTTGAAGATGTTATAATGTTGGAAATTGTAAATGATTGATTGGATTAACAGCAGCTGGCTCTGGTTAACTAGCAATTGGCTTGATGTTGTCGTTCCGCTGGTCATTTTCCTGGCTACCCTGGTGGTTGGTTTATGGGTCAGGCGCGTTGCTTACAGGGTTTTCAATCGATGGGCATCGGGCAAGTGGGAGGGCAGCCAGATAATAATCCAGACAACTCGCACCCCGTTCATATACTGGTTCTTAATTTTAAGTGCTTTCATAGCTGTTGAAGTATCTGCCCTGGGCTCAACACAAAAAGTACTGGCAAGTAAAATCCTGGCGAGCCTATTCATTATTTCGCTGACCTGGGTTATTGTCAGTTTAAGCGTGAAGCTATTGAAGTTGTACACAGGCAAAGTCACACGATTGAGAAAATCAGAAACTCTAATAGTCAACGTCGTTAGAATCGTTATTGCTGTCGTCGGGGCTCTTATATTGCTGGATGTCTGGGGCGCGCCCACGACGCCGATTATCCTTTTTCTAGCCGCTGTTATTCTTGTAGCGGCTTTGGCTTTTAGGGATTTGTTGGCTAATGTATATTCGGGTATTCAGCTGTCCCAGGGTGAACAGATAAAAGTGGGAGATTTTATAAAGCTCGAGTCTGGAGAGAGCGGTTATGTTACTGACGTAACGTGGAGAAACACACAGATCAGGATGCTGGACGGCAACCTTTTACTGGTTCCGAATATGCGGCTGGTGCAGAGTACCGTTATTAACTACGGCCGCCCGTTGAAAAAAGCCAGCAAGCCCTTTCGTTTTTATACGCGGCTACATTTAAAAGAACTTACCGGACTCAAGGCTGGCAATTTACCTGAACTGGCGGATATATTGAGAGAAGTTCCCGATTCAGTAATTTACTATCACACCCACCATTTTCTGGAAGAACATCATTATCTAACTCCTGAACCCGCAAACGATTTCGCCCTGTGGGTCAGTGATGAGCTAGGCGATGAAGTCCTGGGAGAGAAACTGGCCAGCATCGATACGTTCGATTTCGCGACCATAGGTGCCCTCAGGGCCAGGATCGAGGCCGTTATCAGGGACTATCTTTCTAAACAACCGGATGGACGGACGGCGCGTGATGGCAGGGAGTTCCATTTTATTAAGTCAATCAGCTTTGTTATGCCCACCTCATTTGTAGCACATGACCTCAGGGAGTTCGTCGAAGTTCTGAGACAGATCAGTTTAGATTCGTTGAGTTATCATATTTTTGACTCCAGACTAAGGTTAAAAAAACGGGCCAATGATTTTGCAATATGGGTACAGGAATGCCTCGACGATAAGGATTTGGCGGATAGACTTGCCTATCTTGACCCGTATGACTATACGCTGGAAGGTCTGAGGTCGACAATAATTCAAATGATTGAAAAGCGCGTGAAATAAGGTGAATTAGAGTGCAAAGTCCGATTCATTTACAGACCAGAATAAGATTGCAGGACTACGAACCTGTGGTCGGCAGAAGTTCGATTGAAGAGTTGAAAATGGTCGCCGAAAAATTCTCGGGCAAAATTATTCAGATAATTAATTCTACATTTGTCGGTGGGGGCGTAGCGGAGATTTTAGAACGTATGGTACCTCTGATCAATCAGCTTGGTGTTGATGCCAGATGGGATGTGATTACCGGTAGCGAGGAATTCTTTGACGTAACCAAGAAGTTCCATAATGCGCTCCATGGCGGGCCTGCGAAGATATCCGCTGAAGACTTTGCCTTGTTCTCCGAGGTCACCAAACAAAACCTGGAGCATATGAAGTTTTACGGTGACATTATGTTCATTCATGACCCCCAGCCGGTAGGTTTAATCGCCATGAAAAAGGAAATAGGTAAAAAATGGGCCTGGCGGTGCCATATTGATGTCTCTAAACCGGACAAGAATGTATGGAAGTTTATACGAAACTATGTTGTCGAATATGACGCGGCCGTTTTCTCGGCACCTAATTTTTCTCAAGAATTACCTATCCCCCAGTTCATGATCACTCCGTCTATAGACCCGTTGAGTGATAAAAACAAGGAACTCGAGTCAGCGACAATAGACGGCGTGTTGAAAAAATATGGTCTGGTTTCGGACAAGCCGATGATTGTTCAGATTTCCCGGTTTGACCGTCTTAAGGACCCGCTGGGGGTGATACAAGCTTTTCAAATGGTGAAGAAAAGTCTGGACTGCCAGCTGGTTCTTGCCGGCGGAACGGCCACCGATGACCCTGAATCTACCGAGGTCTATCAGGAGGTTAAAAAGAAAGCTGAAGGTAATCCCGATATTCACGTTTTATTGGTGCCACCTGAAAGTGATATTGATATCAATGCCTTGCAGCGGGCTGCTACTATTATTATGCAGAAATCACTGAAAGAAGGCTTCGGACTGACTATAAGCGAGGCGCTCTGGAAATCGAAGCCCGTGGTAGCTTCGGCAGTTGGAGGAATTCCCCTACAGATTAGAAACAAACTCACCGGGCTTCTATGTTACACGGTTGAGGGTGCTGCATATGCCCTGAGGCAACTGCTTACAAACCCGGAATATGCCGGTTGGCTGGGAAGAAACGGCAAGGAGCATGTTAAGCAGAACTTCCTGATAACCGGTCATCTCAGGAATTATCTGCTCATGTTTCTGGCTATGGACCAACATTCGGATGTAATTTATTTGTAAGCTTCTAATTCAGATTGTCTATAAAGAATGATAATCACTGATTACTAATAAGATGACAGCTGTTCAGGTTCTCGGGTTCATTGGCATTCTGCTCATAATTGGTTTCCTGTTAGATTATCTTTTCCGGAAAACCAATTTCCCCGATATATTAATACTTCTAGCCATAGGCTATTTGATCGGGCCGGTATTTAACATAATAAATCCTTCCGACATAGCGTCGGCTTCGGAAGTAATAGCGACCTTGGCGCTGGTAATTATTTTGTTTAACGGTGGATTACACTTTGATTTTGCCGAGGTTCTTTCAAACGCACCCAGAGCCATAACACTTGTCATATTGGGTGTTGCTGTTGCTATAGGAACAACTGCGGCATTCGCTTTCTACGTATTGAAATGGGAGCTGCTTGACAGCCTTCTTCTCGGGTCTATCTTAGGTGGCACCAGTGCTGCCATAGTCATGCCACTGATTTTTCGAGCCCGCGTGCCTGAGCGAATTTCTACCTTGTTATCTCTGGAAGCCGTACTAAACAGCCCTATAATTATCGTTCTGGCTCTGGTAATTTTGAAGGTTATCACCAGCGGCGAGACCGGTATTGAAATCTCGACCGTTGGTATCGATATCGCCACTAGGTTTTTGCTAGGCACTGCAATTGGAGTTGGTATCGGCTTCTTTTGGCTTTTCATACTTACAAGGATGGAACGCGAAGAGTATAGTGATATCCTGACACTGGCTATTGTTTTTGCACTGTATTTCGGTGTGGAGCTAATAAATGGTAGTGGAGTGATTTTCGCGCTCGTCTTTGGTCTTATCCTGGGAAACGGTGTAAAAGTGGCGAAGTTTATGAGGCTAAGAAGAACAATCGAATCTACAGAAATTCTAAAGAGATTTCATTCCGAAATCTTTTTCTTTGTCAAAACATTTTTCTTTGTCTATTTAGGATTAATAGTCACGTTTGACAAACCGAACATTATCATAATAGGCATTATACTGTCCGTGCTCCTATTGTTTACGAGATACGTGGCTGTGCTTCTGACCAGTGCCGGCAGTCGCACTTTATTTTCAAATACCGGTATATTGACTACGATGTACGCCCGCGGAGAAACGGCGGCGGTCCTGGCTCAAATTGTTTTTGTTTCTGGAATTGCCAATGCCTCACTTTATCCGGATGTCATAATAATTGTTGTCATTACCACCGTAGTAATATCAGCGCTGGGTATTCCGATTTTTGCCAGAAGGCTCCATCCGCAGGATGAAGAAGAGGGCGAGGGAAAGTCTCAATAGTATATGATAAAATGGAAATAAGAGCACGTTTTTGGCAACCCTTGACCGGTAGTGTCTAAGCGTCATTGTCCACATCTGTTCTGCCCTCTAATAATTTTTGTTTTTGATAAGAAGGAGTGATCAGATGAGCATATTATCGGTTAATGAGATACAGCAGGTAGTGGAAGTCTCTAAGAAACCTTGCCTGTCTATTTTCATGCCCACACACCGGGCCGGAGAACAAATACGACAGGACCCTATAAGGTTGAAAAACTTGATTAGAGAGGCAGAGGCGAAACTGAATGATGCGGGTACCGATATAAGAGAGATGAGGGACTTGTTACAACCAATACAAAAGCTACTCGACGATGATTTCTTCTGGAAATATTCAAGCGATGGCTTGGCCATTTTCTCTTCGCCGGACCTGTTCCGTTATTATAAACTCCCAGTATTATTCAATGAGCTTGTTATAGTCGGCCGTCGGTTTCATATCAAACCACTATTGCCGGTGCTAATGAGCGATGGCCGTTTCTTTATACTGGCTTTGAGTCAAAACGAGGTAAGGTTTATGGAGGCTACGCGCTATACTTATAATGAGATAGTTTTAAAAGACATACCAGGAAGTGTCAAAGACGTCCTTTATCAGGGGGCCGAGAAAAACATCCAGTCACATTCAGGGGCACCGGTGGGGAGGGGAGATAAAGCCTCGGTTTTTCACGGCCAGGGTGAGGGAGTAGATGACACGAAGGCAAATATATTGAAATATTTTCGTCGCGTTGATGCGGGATCAGCAGACTACTCGCTGGTGAACAAGCCCCGCTAGTTTTAGCCGGAGTTGATTACCTGCTGCCAATTTATGCTAAGGCTAATAAATATCCCCATCTGCTCGCAGGTGCGGTTACGGGAAATCCGGAAGAACTGACCAATGCTGAATTGCGAGACCGGGCATGGTCGGTGGCGGAACCCTATTTTGCCGAAAGAAGAACAGATGCATTGGAACGTTATCGGCAGCTATCAGGGACTAAACACACAGCGAATGAACTCAAGCGAGTACTGCCGGCATCGTATCATGGCAGGGTTGAATTGCTGTTCGTTGCTCTGGGGGTACAGTCCTGGGGTACATTTGAAGTGAACAGAGACACGGTTGTTTGCCACCCGGAACCGCAGGCAGATGATTATGACCTGCTGGATTTAGCCGCCGTGCATACCCTTTTAAATGGCGGTCTTGTCTTTGCACTCCCTCCCGAGCAGATGCCGGGTAATGAAAATATAGCCGCTGTATTTCGATATTAGGATGTCTATCTAGTAGGTCCTACAACTTGGCAGACGGGTCAACAAATATTTCTTACTTTCTTTAATTCTAATGCTGGGTTGTGTCTTCGCGTAATTTATTATAAGCTTTCACTGATATTCAGGGCGTGTAAACAAATGAACCTTACGGATAGTCATAGGCTTATAGAAATAATATGACAGCCATACAAATCATAGGATTCATCGGTATACTGCTTATTATTGGTTTCCTATCAGATTACCTTTTCCGAAAAACCAGGTTTCCCGACATCCTGATATTGATCGCGCTTGGCTATTTGATAGGTCCCGTATTACACATCATAAATACTTCGGAGATAGCTCAAGCTTCTCAAATCATTGCCAGCCTGGCTTTAGTCGTCATTCTGTTTAACGGCGGGCTTTCCCTTGAATTTGCTAAAGTACTATCTACCGCTCCACGGGCGTTGATTCTTGTTTTCGTGGGTCTCGTGTTAAGCATAGGGGCGACCGCGGCATTTACCTATTATGTGATAGGCTGGAGCTTGGGCGATAGCCTTTTGCTTGGAGCTATCCTCGGTGGCAATAGCCCCTCAATAGTAATGCCCTTGATTAATCGGACTAAAGTTCCCGGTGAAGTCTCTTCTTTATTGAGTCTGGAATCTGCTTTCAACGGTGCCCTGGTTATCGTTATTGCCTTGGTTATTCTGGAGGTTATAACCACGGGGCAAACCGGCAACGCGGCCTTTGCCATCGTTGAGAAAATAACGCTGCAGGTTTTCCTGGGCGGTCTTATAGGCGTTATAGCCGGGGTTGTCTGGCTCTGGGTATTGACCCTCCTGGAGGGAGAAACCTACGATGACATACTGACACTGGCGCTAGTTTTTCTGCTTTATTTTGCCGTGGAAAGCATTGGTGGCAGCGGAGTTATTTTTGTTGTTACTTTTGGCTTAATGCTGGGAAACAGTATACAGGTTGCCAGGTTTCTGGGAATAAAGAGAACGAATGTTATACATGAAGTAATGAAAAAATTCCACTCGCAGATGTCTTTTTTGATTAAAACCTTCTTTTTTGTCTATCTGGGACTGATGATAACGTTTACTCAACAAGGCGCGATACTTGCCGGTGTTGCCATCTCGTTTATACTGCTTTTTATAAGGTATATAGCAGTACTTCTCAGTGCCGTAGGTAACAAGACTCTATTCAGGTACAAAGGCTTGTTAACTACTATGCTGCCTCGTGGATTGTCGGCCGCTGTAGTGGCTGAGGTCGTGGTCGCCTCCGGAGTTCCAAATGCCTCCAGCTATCCCGGAATAATAATGATTGTTATAGTAGCTACTGTAATAGTAGCAGCGATAGGCATACCTATTTTCACTCGACAAAAACCACAGGAACCAAAAAAATCTACCTAGATATTCGTAAATAAGATTTTTTCAGTTTCAGGTGGAGATTTTGTCTCGCAGCCCCTTTATAACCCGTTCGGCTTCGGCTACAGTTGATTCTATGACATCCTGGCAGCTGGGTATATCAGTTATCCTGCCGGCGATTTGTCCTAGTGGCACGACTATGTCATTCACGTCACCAGGCTCGTGGAGAGCCTTAAGTGAATCTACGCTGATAGCCTGCCGGGCCAGGTCTTGGACACCGCGCTGCTTGAGACCGCTAAGGAAAAGTTTGAAGAACGGAACGTCAAGCATTTTTTTTATTCGCCATCCGCTGGACACTGCCTTAGTCATTGACACCTTTCCGCTGGCGCGCTCCATCGCTGCTTTGTTTTTCCAGTACCTGCCGGGGAGGCCATCGACTTTATCGGACCGGAAAGTATCCTCGGCTGTTGCTTTAACGCCTACTTCTTTAACGGTTAAATGGACCGGGCTTTCCTGTGTAAGCATGAACCTAGTGCCCATGGATATACCCTCGGCTCCCAGAGCTAGGGCCGCTGCTAGCCCTCTGCCGTCGCAAAAACCACCGGCGGCTATGATGGGAATTTTTATCTGGTTGGCGATAAGCGGGACTAATACCAGTGATGTAGGTTCCCCGCCGTGTGCTGCCGCTTCAAGGCCGGTGACAACGACTGCATCAGCCCCATCAAGCTCAGCACGGCGTGCGTGTCGCTCTGTGGCCACTGTAGCTATCACCCTGCCTCCATACTCGTGGACGGCGTTGATAAGCCAGTCACCTTTGCCCAGAGCATAATTTAAGATTGGTACTTTTTCTGCAATGGCCACTTCTGCGTTCTCTCTGGCGTTGGGGAAGAACAGTGTTATATTTACGCCAAAGGGTCTATCTGTTAGCGATTTGATCTCTTTGATGATGCCTTTCATCTGGTCCGGCGTGTTAGCGACGCTATTGAACATGCCGAGGCCGCCGGCATTGGAGACATCGGCCACAATCTCAGGCAGGCTAACGAATGCCATTCCTGCGAGCATGATGGGATGCTCAATTTCGAATAAGTCAGTCATTCTCGTTTTCATAGTAAGTCTTCCTTATCAAATTATTTACCGGACATATAGCGCTAAAAGTCTAGCAAAGCTAAAGGGTGGAATCAAACAAAAACTGTCTATGCCTGAATTGCCTTTATCCGGCTTTAGCTCTGAGCTATAATTGTGACTAAAAAGAGCATAAATTCCCTGTCCGGAGGTTAAGTATGAAAACGAAAATGACAGAACTTTTTGGCATCGAACATCCGATTATGTGCGGTGGTATGATGTGGCTGGCCAAACCCGAGCTATGCTCCGCTATTTCAAACGCCGGCGGGCTTGGCAATTTGACCTCTGGAAATTATGACTCTGATGAGCTTGGCAACGCCATTGATAGAACTCGAGAACTCACGGATAAGCCGTTCTGCGTGAATATTACATTGCTGCCTTCGGTGCGGATTACTAAAGAGATGCATCAGAACTATTTTCAAGTCTGCTGCGAGAAGGGTGTGGCTGCTGTTGAAATCTCGGGAGCTCCGCTGGATAGATACCTTGGTAGTGATGCCGTCAACCGGGCGAAGAAAGCCGGTGTAAAACTAATTCATAAAGTTGGTTCCGTAAGGCATGCCAGACATGCCGAGGAGGCTGGCTATGATGCTGTCATTGCTGCTGGTTTCGAAGAGGGTGGCCACCCTTTGAGTGATGACGTAACGACAATGCTGCTGACACCGCGAATCTCAGGGTCGGTGAGAATACCGGTGATTACAGCCGGAGGTATAGCAGACGGTAGAGGTCTGGCCGCAGCTCTGGTGCTCGGTGCCGAAGGAGTGATGATGGCATCACGGTTCATTGCTACCAAAGAGTGTACGGCACACCCTAAAATCAAGGCAGAAATTATCCACCGTCAGGAAAATGATACCACACTGATATGCACCACCATAAATTTGCAGATGCGGGCTCTGAAAAATGAGCTGGTTGGTAGGGTGCTTGAGGTCGAGAAGAGTGGCGGGGGTCTGGATGAGATAATACCGCTGATATCAGGCCAGCGCTCAGAGAGAGCGTTGGAAAGTGGTGACGTTGATGGTGCCCCCTTCGCGGTTGGACAATCTATTGGTCTCATTAACGAAATCGTTGGTTGTCGAGAATTGCTGGAGACTAT
>CAZJID010000032.1:0-20664 GCA_964545945.1 uncultured Dehalococcoidales bacterium | reverse complement strand
TACGCAGTGCACTACGAGCGCCAGCGCCAATTGGGTACGGTATGCCAAATTTACCGCAACCGTAACGGGCCCCGTTACCGAGTTCAGGCTTTACTCCAATGTCGGCGGCAACGTGAAGGTGGCCATATATGCGGACAACGGCGCAGGCAAGCCGGGGTCCAGGGTCAACTACCTCGATTCGCCTCAATCCGTAACCGCCAACCAGTGGAATACCATCTCCTTCCCCTCTACTTCCGTCGAGTCAGGCACGGACTACTGGCTGGCGGTTGCCAACGATACCAACGGCACCGTTGTCTATAACCCATCCGGAGGAAACGGTTACTGCTATCAGGCCATAACTTTCGGCTCCTTTAACTGGCCGGCCACAGCCGCGTACTCTGTATGCAACTCTACCTATAATATCTCGCTCGCAGGATGGGGTACTGTTACTCCGCCGACGCCGCCGGATGCTCCATTACTGCTGTCTCCGGGAACAAGTATTACATTCGAATGGGGCAGTTCAACCGGTGCCACGACATACTGGCTGCAGGTGAATACCACCTCCGATTTTACCGGGACTAATATGTTTAATGCCGCGGTAGGCGATGTAACATATCAGGAAGTTACCGGGCTATCTTTTGATACGCTATACTACTGGAGAGTAAAAGCGGGTAATGCGGTGGGGTGGAGCGACTGGTCTTCAATACAAAGCGTTGAGACCTCGGCACTGTAAGAGCTAGCCTGTCCCTAGAGCCTTTATTATCTCATCTATTTGATCATCTTTAAGTTCGGGATAAATGGGCAGGGATAGAACTTGCTCCTGAGCCTTTTCACTTTCCGGCAAGTCTCCGATTTTGTAACCAAGGCTTTTATTAACTGCCTGGAGATGCAAAGATAGAGGATAATATACAGCGGTGGCGATACCCTGGGAAGCAAGATGTCGCTGGAGTTTGTCACGGGTTGATTGGGATTGATAGGTGTTGTTAATGCGGATGGTGTAGTAGTTGAAAATATGGTAGCTGTAGGATGCTGTGTATGGCGGTGAAATACCTTCTATTCTGCCGATCAGCCTGGTATATAGCTCTGCTTTTTGGCGCCTGAGCTCAATCCATCTGTCCAGATGTCTCAGCTTAGTCCTCAGGACGGCGGCCTGGATTTCGTCAAGGCGGCTATTGAAACCGGGCAGCAGGTGATAATATTTCTCTCGGGCACCGTGATTGCGAAGCATTGCTATTTTTTCGGCGATTTCTGGGCTGTCAGTTATCGCCATGCCCCCGTCACCGTAAGCGCCAAGTACTTTGCTGGGGAAAAAGCTCAAGCAGCCGGCATCACCCAACGAGCCAACATTTCTATTTTTATATTTAGCTCCCAGAGATTGGGCACAGTCCTCGATAATCTTAAGGTTGTATTTACTGCCTAACTTCAGGATGGGGTCCATGTCAGCAGGCTGGCCGTAAAGGTGGACCGGCAAGATGGCCCTGGTTCTTTCGGTGATTTTGGACTCGATTTTTGCCGGGTCGATATTGCAGGTGCCAGGCTCTATATCTGCGAACACAGGTTTAGCCCCGCAATCGGCTATAGCTTCAGTGGTAGCAATGAACGTAAACGGGGTTGTAATGACCTCGTCGCCCGGTCCGATATCACATGCCTTGAGCGCCAGTTTAAGTGCATCTGTCCCCGAAGCCACGCCTATGGCATATTTTGTGCCTGCAAAAGAGGCAATCTCAGACTCTAATGCTTTGACTTCCTGTCCCAGGATGAACTGCGTGCTTTCAATGACCCGGCAGACAGCGTCATCGATTTCATTTTTTAGGGATTCATACTGGGCTTTCAGGTCAACCAATGGAACTTCAAAGTTCATAATATTTGTAATCTTTCCGCTAATTTTTTTGGTATCTCCTTCTCCATCTCTGCCGTAATGGGAGGATTGATTTTGGTGCTTTCTGGAATTAAAGAGAAGTCAGTTATAGGGCGATGACTCACCATCTCCAGCACCTTCGGCAACATATTGGTCTGTGTTTCTGCTAAACGTAGTGAAAGGTCTATTAAAGTATCGTCTTTTCTGAGCGGTATTTCCTGTTTGAGTATAATCCTTCCGGCATCAATCCTCTCGTCGATGAAATGAGCGGTAACGCCTATAGGTAATCCATAATAGATAGCTCGTTTGAGAGCATCTAATCCGCTGGCCTCGGGAATCAATCCAGGATGAAAATTTATTATGCCCTTGCTAACTGCCTGTATTATATTAGTTTTGAGTATCCTGGCCCCAGCGATTATTCCTACTTCAATATTATTGACTTTTAACAAGTCTACTACCTTTATGGAATTATGAGCTAAAACATAATATGGTATATTCAGTTTTCGGCATATAAGCTCAGGATGAAGCAAATCGATATGGTTCGGTTTTACTCGCAAAATAGATCTCGGCAAATTAAGTTTAATAGGTTCACACGCTACGACAAACTCGGCCCTGTAGCCTTCTAAGAAGAGCCTAATTAAAAAATCCTGTGTCTTTTTGTGCGGGAAATTGTAGGCGAATACAGCGAGTTTCATTTTAGGACAACCACCCCACCATTTTTCTCCAGGGATTTCTGGCAATAATAAAGGACTTTCAACACCTGTAATCCTTTATGTCCGTTTACCTTAGGCTGTTTACGAGTCTTGATAGAATCGAGAAAGTCCTGACATTCCAGCTTCAGCGGCTCCAACGCGGGCAACGCAATGGATTCTGCATCGGCCTTAGAAGGTACAGGTTGTCTGTTGACCCAATCTATTTTATGGCTGTAAATAGAGAGTTTATGTTTCGGGTTGGTATCGTCAAATAAAGCCATTTTTTTATCGCCGACTACTACGAGTTTCTGCTCCTTATATGGATGCAGCCAGCTAACAAAGATATGGGCTCTTACACCTTTCTGGAACTCAAGGGTAGTTAGTGTGACATCAGCGATATCCTGATGTAAATAATAGCCGCCATGAGCTGAAATCTGATTAGGCATCTCACCGAGAAGGAGCAGTATAACCGAGATATCATGTGGAGCGAAGCTCCAGAGTATGTTCTCCTCGGTGCGGAATTTACCTAAGTTCAAACGATTCGAATATAAATAATAGATCTTACCGAGCTCTCCATTATCCACAAGTTCCTTGAGCTTGACGACGGCAGGATGATATTCGAGAAGGTGGCCGACAAGCAAAACTCGTCCGTTTTTCTCTGCCTGTTCAACGAGCTCTTCACCTTCTTTTAAAGTAAGAGCCAGTGGTTTCTCTACGAAGACGTCCTTGCCGGCGCCGAGCGCTTCTTTGGCAATGAGATAATGAGAGACAGCCGGTGTGGCAATAACTATACCTTTTATTTGATGGTTAGCTAAAACTTTCCGATAATTTGGCTCGATGAGAGCTTCAGGATATGATGATTTTAGTCGCTTGAGCCTGGACTCATCAGAGTCACATATTGTATGCAGTGCGCCAAGCTCAGCGAAATTGCGCACCAGATTTTGTCCCCAGAAGCCAGCGCCGATTACAGCTATATTCCGGACCAATATTTATTCCCCAAGCCTTACTATTTTTTTACTGTTCAGTCGACGAGTTGCGCCGCGGCAATCAAAAATCAATTGTGAATGGGCAACTATTTCGTTCATATTGTAGCCGGTATGGTCGGTAGCTATTACAACGCAGTCTGCCTCTGCCAGATTAGCTTTGGTTAGCTCCCTGGATGAAAGTGAATCGTTTGCCAATTCTATTGTACTTATATAAGGGTCGTTATAGCTTACATTTGCGCCTTTTTCACGTAGTAACTGAATTACCTTCAGGCAAGGCGATTCTCTGGTGTCTTCGGTATCTTTTTTATAAGTAACTCCCAGTACGAATATTTTGGCTTTGTTCAGTGGCTTACCGGCATCATTCAAGGCTTCCAGAATGCGAAAGACCGTATAATACGGCATGTGTTCATTCACCTCAGCTGCTAGCTCGATAAATCTGGTGTGAAAGTCAAACTCCCTGGCCTTGTTCGACAGGTAATAGGGGTCCAGCGGAATACAATGTCCTCCCACACCGGGTCCGGGGTAGAACGGCATATAGCCAAAGGGTTTTGTGGAAGCGGCTTCAATGACCTCCCAGACGCTCACATTCATATTCTGGCAGAGCTGTGCCAGTTCATTGACCAGGGCGATGTTTACACTTCGAAAGACATTCTCAAAAATTTTTGTCATTTCAGCTACTTCCGGCGATGAAACGGGAATCACTGAATCTGCTATACAAGAATAAAGCGCTTTGGCAAGCCGTGTAGATTCAGAGTTTATACCTCCGACCAGTTTCGGCGTATTTTTGATGTTATGTTTTTTGTTGCCGGGGTCCACTCTTTCAGGTGAATAAGCCAGATAAAAGTCCACGCCACACTTGAGTCCGGAAGATTCCAGAATAGGTAGCACAACTTGTCGGGTAGTACCCGGATATGTGGTGCTTTCCAAAACAACTATTTGCCCCGGACGCAGATATCTTGCCACCTCTTCAGCTTCTCGGGTGACATGAGACAGGTCGGGATCCTTAGTTTTGGTCAGCGGAGTCGGCACACAGATGCAGATAGCATCCGCTTCAACTAATTTGCTCTGGTCGGTGGTTGATTTGAGACGTCTCGATTTAACTTCGGATTGAAGCTTTTTTGAAGGAATATCAGCTATATATGATTGTCCATTATTAGTCAAGTCAACACGTTTCTGTTGGATGTCGATACCTAAAGTGCTAAAACCGGCCTGTGAGAAAGCTACCGCCAGGGGCAGCCCGACGTAACCGAGCCCAATAATACCCACTCTGGCGGACTTGTCGTTTATTTTTTCTTCAAGCTTTAGTAAAACATCTACCATATGCACAACCAAAACGGAGCTACTTGATATACTCGAAGACTTTCTCTTCAGGGGAGACCTTGCCCGTCGTAGTATCGGTAACGGTGCCTTTTGAACTGTATACAAGCTTGTAATGCTCCAACGCCGATAAAGGCACCGGGCTTGCAAATGGGTCAGCACTTACTATACTGTAATTGCCTGATGTCTGGCTCGCAATGTAGGTCTGTGCTTCTTCATAGCTGTTGAATTTTTTGGCATCGGTAATTTGTTTGTATGCCTGACCCTCAGGAGTCTTTTTCTCCTGGTAGGCAATGACGGTCGTGCTCTTGGGACTGACTTGGACGCCGTCGAAATTATATAGTCGTATAACGAGCGAACGGTAGTATTCGGGGTAGAAAAGCAGCACCGGCTGGAGCTTGTTGTCACTTGGTTGATAGTAAATGCCAAAATAATCATCCGGACTATTGCCGCTGAGGGTTGCCAGGGCATGAAACTTGCCGCCTATAGCTGTTGTAATGCTGTTATCGATAATGACGTATTTAGAGCCGAGTTTGTCCAACTCCTCGTCGGCTGAAGCTTCGTCTTGAGCCGTAAAAAAGTATTGTTCTCCCCTGGCTCCGGTGCCCGGATTAGACGTTGGTATACGGCGGCCGATACGGGTTACCCAGTATCCGTAGTCCCACCAGGCCGTGACACCGTAGGCAGTTTCAGGATACTTGTAGCTTTCGCCGGGAGGAGGTTTTTTGTAGGGCTCATAGTAGTAATCGGGATTACCAAAGGGGTCGGGAGTATTGTTTCGGAGCCAGGTGAGAGATTCATACCAGGCGTTGGTGGGGGCGAATGACACCTGTTTGGCCGTATTTACAGCATCTCCTATGTTCGGGAAAAAGACGCCAAAGAAAACGACTAATGTGGCGAATGACATGCCTATAATACTGGTAACCGAAATAGACCTCTCCCGTTTTTTCACCTTATTCTTTTTAGTGTGTTCTTCAGACTTAGTATCAGGTTTAGTTGCTAATTTCTTAAAGCCGCTGAAATCAAGCACCAGCCAGGACAGGTAACCTGTGAGCAGCGCTACGTTAACAGCGAGATAATAGGCGAAGCGGCGCATAGCCAAAGTGGCCGCCAGCATGATGAGACTCCAGACGACAAAAGCTGTTTTTTCAGTATCACCTCTCTTTACGACCAGATATATTAGTATCACTATTGAAATAAAACTGAGGAAGAAGCCGGTGGTGAAATTGCCCCAGGCCAGCGACCAGGAGAAGCTGCCGCCGGGAAAGAGCAGTGGCTGCATCTCGAGTACCGTTGTTCCGATGGGCCATTTGAAGATATAGAGGCGGCCTATCATGGAATGCAAAAGGGACGGGCTGGCGATGCGTAAAATAGCAAGACTTATTAGACCGAGCCCCAATATAATCGCCGGGTAAATTATCGGCTTCATATTATGTTTGGTCATGAAATAGGAAAACGCTGTCATAATTATGGGGATAAGAATCGCAATAGAAAAAGATGCTAGAACAATCCTGGTCGGCGATGACGGCAAAAACAATAAGAGAGCAATTAAGAAAACAATCGTGCTGACGAAACAAAGGTATTCGGTTGACCTGCCCTTCAGATGGTCGATGATGAACTGGATGACGAAATACGAGAATATGATAAAGAGAAATAGCAAGGCTCCCGGCCAGGTGAGAAAGTAAATTCCCAGGAAAACGCCAGCCAGCAGACTATAGACTAAAGGCCTGGTAATGGCCCTCCATTTTCCTTGCCGTAAGTTTTCGATAGTCAATTGATTGTCTCTGGCTGCCTTCGCTGACAGGATAAGAAACAGCATAGCCAGGGTAGTGAAGAACACCTCAGCGACGTGATAATCAGTGAAACCGAGTATGGATCGGCCCAGAAACTCGCCCGGCAAGATTGCGACAAGGCCGGCAGCTATCAGTCCTGCCCAGCGGTTGAACAGCGTTTTGCCGATAAAGTACACCGGAATCATGGTGAGAGCACCGAGAACCGCCGGGAAATAAACACCTACTACGTCTATGGTATGCTGGCTGGGCGAACCCAGGCCGATTAACCAGGAAAATGTGGCAATGAGACGCGGCCAAAAGTTAATACTGCTGATTGCCGAGCCGCCGGGGTAGATATAGTAGGGGTCGAATGCCATAAGGTGGGGGAAATTATGTACCAGATTGTCGACGATACGCATGAAAAAATTACCGTCGACACCGGTGACCTTTATCCAGTCGCCGACGAAAACTTTGTCATAGGGCAGGGCGACCCGAAGATAAAGAGCAACACCAAAGAATACGGCCAGAAATATGCCGACAACAAGATGTGATTTAGACCAACCCCGTTTCGCCTGATTATCCACCATATCATTTATTTTAATATATATTTGGTCTCAGATATAGCGTTCCGCAATTAGCTTCGCTGGATGATGATAACAGACCGCATAAAGCTGCGCAAGTTAAGGATATCAGGTTTGTCCTCTGATGTCTGGTATGATAAACTCAAATAGTTTTCGGAAAAGTGATTTGAAGATACTCGTTAGCAACGATGACGGCATATATAGTAACGGGCTCTGGACACTGGTAGAGGAGCTAAAGAAAATTGCCAAAGTATGCGTGGTAGCTCCTGATAGGGATCAGAGCGGGTCAGGAACATCCATAACTCTTCGTCATCCTTTGAGGATGATAGATATTAAATCCCCTGTAAGCGGAGTGCCGGCATATTCCGTGGAGGGGTCTCCTGCAGACAGTGTTATCTTAGCACTCAGACTAATTTTGAAAGATGGCGTCGACCTGGTAGTTTCAGGCATTAACGAAGGGCCGAATCTTGGTGACGACGTATACGTTTCAGGTACCGTCGGTGCGGCTCTACAGGGCTTTTTTTATGGAATTCCCGCATTGGCTTTTTCGATAGCTGCTTTTGGTGACCTGCACTTCGACGTAGCCGCCAGATTAGCCGGAATAACGGTTAGTGAACTGGTGTCCAAGGGAATTCCGGGGAGATTGTTGCTAAATGTTAATCTGCCCAACCTGCCGAGGGATAAAATCGAGGGCATTGAAGTCACCCGCCTGGGAGAACGTACGTATGTGGATCGAATAGAACCTGGACATGATGGTAAAAGGCAATACCATTGGATCATGCGTGGCAAACCTGAATGGAAAGCAGCGACGGGAACAGATGTATGGGCAGTAGAGAAGAACAGAATTTCTATTACTCCGTTATTTGGGAATCCGAACGGTTCCAGTCGTGAACTGTTAAAAGAAATTGTCCCGCACCTTTTTCATAAATTATTAGAAAATAATTCTTGAGATGGAAGGATAAGATTTATGCCAGACGTAGCCATCGTCAGTGGAGCCAGGACTGCTATTGCTACTTTCGGCGGTTCATTGAAAGATGTTCCCGTTGTCCGTATGGGGGCTCTGGTAATACGAGAGGCATTGAAACGTGCCGGTCTGAGGCCCAAAGCAGGGGAAAATCTATCTGATTACGCGCCCGAATTATTGAAGGATGTTGGGTTAACCGAGTTAGAAAAGGCAAATAGCGATTGGGATGGCTCGCTCACCGAAGTACATATCGACGAAGTCATTATGGGTAATGTATTGCAGGGAGGGCAGGGGCAGAATACCGGCAGGCAGGCCGCAATTTACAGCGGCTTACCTAAGGAAACCTATGCCTTTACTGTTAATAAAATTTGTGCCTCCGGCCTTAAGGCGATTACTCTCGGGGCTCAGACGATAGCATTGGGTGAGGCAGAAATTGTGGTCGCTGGCGGGATGGAGAATATGAGTCTGGCGCCGTATGCATTGCCCAGGGCACGCTGGGGATACAGGATGGATGTCAGTGCTAAAGGAGAGGTCCTGGACCTGATGGTTTATGACGGGCTATGGGAGATATTCTACGGCTATCACATGGGACTAACCGCCGAGAACATTGCTGAAAAGTATGCTATATCAAGGGTGGAACAGGACGAACTGGGGTTATTGAGCCATCAGCGAGCAAGAGCTGCCATAGCACAGGGTTTGTTTAAAGAAGAGATAGTTTCGGTGAGCATCCCTCAAAAAAAGGGAGAGTCAGTGGCTTTTGATACTGATGAACGGCCGATGGATACCAGCCTGGAAAAGATGGCGAAGCTGCCACCGGTGTTCAAGAAAGATGGTACGGTTACTGCGGGAAATGCCTCCGGTATTAACGATGCCGCTGCGGCAGTGGTGTTGATGAGCCTGAACAAGGCTAAAGAACTGAATCTGAAACCGATGGGAATTATTAAATCTTATGCTTCCGGGGGCGTTGATCCGGCTTATATGGGTTTGGGACCTGTACCGGCGGTAAAGAAAGCACTGGGTAGGGCCGGTGTCAGCATCAAGGATTTAGACATAGTTGAGCTTAACGAAGCTTTTGCTTCGCAGGCAATTGCCTGTATGCGAGAGTTGGGATTAAGTACGGATAATACGAACCTGTGCGGTAGCGGAGTTTCGCTTGGGCATCCCATCGGCTGCACCGGTGCCAGATTGGTAGTTACCATTCTACATGAGATGAAAAGAAACAACTCACATCTGGGTCTGGTCACGATGTGTATAGGCGGCGGCCAGGGTATGGCTATGGTGATAGAGAGATAAAGCTACGTCGGATGCAAACCGGGGTAGTGAGGAAAAAGCTATGACTCGTGTTATTATATTAAGGCATGGTCGCACCGAGTGGAACCGGATTGAAAGGTTTCGCGGCAGAGCGGATATTGCATTAGACGCGGTGGGCAGAAAGCAGGCTGAGGCCGCGGCAAACAGGATTAAAGGCTGGCCCGTTTCAGCGATTTATTCCAGCCCCCTCCGTCGGGCATTGAGCACGGCGGAAATAATTGGGGCTGCTTTACAACTGGATGTACAGCCAACGCCAGGTATAATTGATATCGACTACGGTGAATGGCAGGGATTGTCGGTGGAAGATGTCACTGCCAGGAATGACCGTCTGTACTCGCAGTGGATTGAAAATCCGGATAAAATTCAATTTCCGGGTGGTGAAAGGTTTGGCGAGGCCAGAGAAAGGGTCTCCAGAACAGTTGACGATTTGATACTGAAGCATCCAAAAGAGACATTCGCGTTAGTGTCGCATAAGGTGATTTGCCAGATCCTTATACTGAGTTTGCTGAAGCTAGACAGTTCTCATTTCTGGCAAATAGAGCAGGATGTGTGTACGATGAACCTGTTTGAAGTAAGAGGCGGCATACCTTCGGCCTTTTTTGTAAATGATACATGCCATCTGAATGGCTTAAACTAAAATATTTGCGGGGTTGGTCATGGCAAAATTAAAAGTGGGCATTATTAATGTTACCGGTTATGCCGGAGTAGAATTGGCGCGGTTGTTATACAGACATCCGAAGGTAGAACTTAGCTCCGTTACCGGTCGGAGCGCTGCCGGGCAAAAGCTGGCGGATGTATTCCCTCACCTGGCAGAGATAGAGATGGTTGTTTCTGGTGAACTAGGCGAAGTAGACCTTGCCTTTTCGGCCATGCCGCACAGGTCCAGTGCTGAAGTTATTTTGCCTCTGATTGAGCGTGGTATCAGAGTGATAGACCTAAGCGCCGATTTCAGGCTCAGGGACGAGAAAGAATATCCGAAGTGGTACGATTTCGACCATCCCGATGCTAAACTGCTGCGTAAGGCAGTCTACGGGTTACCCGAGATCCACCGTGCTGAGATTGCGAAGGCCGCTCTGGTGTCTGTTCCGGGGTGTTATCCTACTGGGGCCTTGCTGGCTTTAGCACCGGCAGTCAAGGAGGGGATAATTCATACGGATATAATTATAGACAGCAAGTCAGGTGTTTCCGGTGCCGGAAGGACATTAAATCTGGGGACACATTACACCGAGGCTGTCGATAATGTACGCGCTTATTCTGTGCACGGGCATCGTCATCTTCCGGAGATCGTGCAGGAACTTGAAGCGCTATCGAGCGTCTCCGTATCTGTGACTTTTTTGCCTCATCTGGTGCCTATGGCGCGTGGCATATTGAGCTCGTGCTATGCCATGCTTAAAGAAGGCACGGTAGCCGGAAAAAACGAGGTGGCAGCTTTATATAGCGATTACTATAAAAATGAACCGTTCGTGAGGGTGGTCGATAAACCGCCTGAGAGCAAACAAACGTGGGGGAGCAACCTGTGTCTGGTGTATCCGGTGGTCGATATCCGGAGCGGCAGGCTGATAGTGATTAGCTGCATCGATAATCTGGTGAAGGGCGCTGCTGGACAGGCGATACAGAATATGAATATAATGTTTGGTTTTTCTGAGGCCGAAGGGCTTGAAGCCCTGCCTGTTTATCCTTAATGTAGTCGCCCCCATCGTCTAGGGGACTAGGACGTCAGCCTTTCAAGCTGAAAACAGGGATTCGAATTCCCTTGGGGGCACCAGGTTTAGCCCAGCCGGGCCACACACACTTCTCCACCCTCTATAACGACAGTCATCGTCCTTCCGCAGTTTGGACAGGTTAGCGGGCCGCTGTAGTTCATTTTGGATGGCTCCAGAGGGATGCCTTTGCCGCAGCCCAAGCAGATTGGCCCCTGAGGTCGGCTGGCACTGGACTGGTGCTGTTTTTTGTGTCTGGCCAGCTCTTCGATATTCTCACATTCGATTCCACATGTGGCGCACTTAAATCTCATCTCTGCCTCCTTGTATAGTGATTATTAAGACAGCTATTATCTTTGTTGTTATAACGGAACGACGGTTGATAGGTTTATCTTTCAGCTTCAAATATCAGTTTCTGGTATGTCAGGCCGGTGCCTGTCAACTTGTGGCCAGGCGAGCACTAAGCTATTTTTTGTATATGCTGCTTATGTTCCCCCAGCACTTTTTCGTACTGGCCGTTTAGCTGGCTGTTGACATTGAGCCACTCTGCCTGGAACTGAGCTTGAAGTTGTGCTTCAAGTGAAGCTGGATTGCCGGCCTGTTTTTGCAGAGCTTGGCTGGACTCCTGTAATCTTGATTCAAACCCCTTTTTAAATTGTGTGTATGTTTGTTGGCGAGCTTGCTCGTAGTAATTAAGCAGATTGGTTATCCGGTCCAGGATAGTTGCCAACTGGTTTTTGTTTTCCTTCACTATTCTTAAGCCATCCATAGACCGGTTTGTCATATGTTTATCTCGCTCATTCTGGGGAAGAATGATATTGTGCAGAAATATTTCCTGAGCACCTTTCGCAATATATTTCCTTAATCCGGTGCCCTTGTATCTGGTGATTTCGGCATCAAGGTTGAAATCTGCTTCCGCAAGATATCTGGCAGCCAGTTTGTTTCCAACCGGGATATACTCAAGCTGTCTGGTCTCGTCCTCAGTCAGCTTGCCCAGCTTTTCTACTTTTTCCTGGGCTTTTTCCCAGGCGCTTTTCATTTCACTCATAATCTAGTTCATGCATTAAAAGGCTTTGGCACAGATGGCGGGTCACGCAACTCTAGATAGTTCACTTTCGTCAAAGATCCCCCATCTTTGTTCATGAGCCCGCTTGAGTTGTTGTAACCGTGATTGAGAATCGCTCGAACTCAGAGGGTCTGTTGTCATAATTACCGCATCTTCGCCGTTGTCGGTATAGTAAGCCCTGCGCATACCGACCTTTCGAAATCCATATTTCTCATACAGCGCTTGTGCCTGTTTATTGGAGACACGTACCTCCAGTGTCACCACGTCAGCGTGTAGGCTAGCAGCCATCTCAATAATTTGAATGAGCAGCCGTTCTCCGACTCCCTGACGGCGGTAGGCGTTTCTTGTAGCCAGTGTGGTTATATGAGCCTCGTCAACCATAATCCAGAAACCGGCAATACCTACTAAGTATTCTTTAGGCGGTGATGTCATATCTTCGCCGAAGAAGCGCTCCTGGTCGAAAAGGTGCACTAATCTGTATAAAAAACCTTTATTCTCATTACTTTGTGAGGTAGCTGCATTTTCAAAAGGCTTGGACACTACTATATAGAAAGCTAACCGGTTACGGAGTTCCTGTTTAAAAGAAGTGTACGAAGGCTTTGGCCATTGCGTCGGAAAAGCTTCGCGGTCGATCTCAATCGCTTGAGGTATATCCTTTTCTTGCATGCATCGCACAATATAGCGCATAGATTATCGTAACGTATTGGTTTTGCCGATTCAGAGCTATTAGGTGAGATTTTAACATATTTTGCCTATGGATGATATAAAACTGCACTACCATTTATCTAGCTGCTTGGCTATACTATAGCCTGAGTGTTCACTTGTGAATGCAGGAGGTTGTGATGAATGGACAGGTTGTCGCAGAAGTGTCTATCGTTCCTGTTGGTACTTCTGATACGGGCGTCAGCCGGTACGTTGCCGATAGTATTGGGGTTTTAGAGGGCAGAAAAGACTTAACGTACAAGCTCACTCCGATGGGAACCGTTATAGAAGGTCCGCTTGATAAAGTACTTGAAGCTATCAGGGATATGCACGAGGTGCCTTATAGTAAAGGAGCATTGAGGGTGGTTACCACCATCAGAATTGATGACCGCCGTGATAAGACGTCAAGCATGTCATCCAAGGTCCAATCGGTGTTGAAATTGCGTCCTTCAACTAAAACTTAAAATGGCTGACTTAAGCGTTCAATTGGCACCAAATCATCAAAAAGGCTTGTCTCTGGCCAATCCGGTTATAACGGCATCCGGCACATTCGGCTATGGAATAGAATATAGTGAGTTGGTTGATATACAAAGGTTGGGGGCTATAGTTTGTAAAGGTACGACATTGAAACCGAGAGATGGCAACCCTCAACCGCGGCTGATTGAAACAGCTTCAGGAGTCATCAATTCAGTCGGCCTGGAAAATGTCGGGGTTGACGCCGTAATAAAAGAGAAGACACCTATCTGGGCACAATGGAGGGTGCCTGTTATTGTTAATATTGCCGGAGAGACCATAGCTGAATATAAAGAAGTAGCCTCCAGGCTTGAAGGAATTGCGGGGATATGCGCTATCGAGGTAAACATAAGCTGCCCCAATATAAATTCAGGCGGAATTGAATTTTGCACAAACGGAACATCGGCCGCGGAAGTGACGGAAAAAGTTAAGTCGGTCAGTAGCTTACCTGTGATTGTAAAACTGAGCCCTAATGTAAGCAACATTGTTGAGATAGCTGTGGCCGTGCAACAGGCGGGGGCCGATGCCATAACGCTAATTAATACTGTTCGAGGGATGGCGATAGATATATATAAGCACCGACCTTCCCTAGGTAATAATGTTGGCGGGCTTTCAGGGCCGGCAATTAAGCCGATAGCTCTCTATATGGTATATGAAGTTGCCGGGGCAGTCGATATACCCATAATCGGTTGCGGAGGGATCAGTTGTGCCGACGACGCTATAGAATTTCTTATGGCGGGTGCCAGTGCCGTGCAAGTCGGCACGGCCAGCCTGGCCAGCCCTCGAGTGACGCTGGATATATTGGATGGGATTGAACAATTCATGACGAAAAATGCCCTGCCTAATCTGATGGCTGTTATAGGTAAGGCTAGAGCCTAAGCATTCAGCTATTTCTGGCACCCATTTGCTGTTTTATAAATTCAATAATTTTATACGTAGGTGTACCCGGCCCGAAAACAGCTTTTATGCCTATCTTCCTTAAAGCTGGTATATCTTCATCGGGTATGATGCCACCGGCCACGATCAGAACGTCGGTTTTCCCTTTCTTCTTGAGCCCGGTTACGATGGGTGGGAAGAGCTCAAGGTGTGCTCCGGATAGGATACTCAAACCGACTACATCAACGTCTTCTTGAACGGCGGCCTCAACTATCATCTCCGGCGTTTGCCTGATTCCCGTATAAATGACCTCCATACCTGCGTCGCGAAGTGCCCGTGCCACCACCTTAGCCCCGCGGTCATGTCCATCGAGGCCCGGCTTGGCGACCAGTACTCTGATTTTATTATCTTCTGCCATAGCAGTTCTCCTTAGAGTTTTTGTTCCAGTTCAATCAGTACACCTTTGGTTGATTTGGGGTGTAAGAAACCGACTTTGCCACTCAGGCCTGGACGTCCCTGTTTGTCGATAAGCTGAACGCCCTTTTGTTCTAAACGGCTGAGTTCATCGTCAACATCTCCTACTTCAAGACAAATGTGGTGTATCCCCTCTCCTCGATGCTCCAGAAACTTAGCAATACCAGACTGGGTGTCGATTGGTTCCAGGAGTTCTATTTCACTGCCATCTCCAATGTGTAGCAAAGCTGCTTTTACACCCTGCTGCGGTATGGTTTCTATCTTGCTCGGCCTGATGTCGAACAGGTTCTTGTAAAGCTCAAGAGCGTCATCGATATTTTTGACAGCAATTGCGATATGAGCCACTTTTTTAATCATTCTATCTTTTAACCTTCTCTCAGGAGAGCTCTGGCTATGGTCATTCTCTGCATCTCTGAAGTCCCCTCGTAGATCTCGGTAATTTTGGCATCACGCAGATATCGTTCTACCGGATAGTCTTTGCAGTAGCCATAGCCACCGTGAATTTGAACAGCGTTATTGGTAACCAGCTTCGATGATTCCGCAGCGTAGACTTTGGCCATAGCTGACTCTTTCATGAACGGCATATCATGGTCTTTTAGCCAGGCGGCCCGATAAGTTAAAAGTCTGGCGGCGTCTATGTGTGTTGCCATATCCGCTAACATCCACTGAATTGCCTGAAAGCTTGCCAGTGGCTCCCGGAACTGGCGCCGATCTTTAGCGTAAGCAAGTGAATCATCGAGCGCCGCCTGAGCAATACCAAGTGCTTGAGCCGCCACCGTAACCCGGCTGGAATCTATCGCCTCAAGAGCTATTTTAAGTCCTCGACCCTGCTCACCTAAAAGGTTGTCTGCTGGAACCTGGCAGTTCTCAAAGACAAGCTCGGTCGTTGAGGAGCCTCTTATGCCAAGCTTGTTCTCCTCTTTACCCACGGAGAAGCCGGGAGTACCTTTTTCAACAATAAACGCGGTGATACCTCTGTGTCCCAGTGATTTATCGATGTTTGCAAAAACGACTGCTATCCCTGCTTCTGCACCATTGGTTATAAATATCTTTGTGCCATTCAGTATGTACTTATCGCCCTGAATTGTAGCGCCGGTTTCTAATGCTCCAGCGTCGCTGCCGGCTCCGGATTCGGTTAGAGCGAAACAGGCTAATTTATCGCCCTTGGCCAGGGGTGTAACGTACTTGTGCTTTTGGTCTTCGCTGCCGAATCTATAAATGGGGTAGCAAGCCAACGATAAACTGGCCAGATAGACCGTACCCACAGAAGCCGAAGCACGAGACAGCTCTTCGGCAGCCAGCGTCATGCACAGGTAATCGCCACCGCAGCCACCGTATTCCTCAGAAATAGTTACGCCGAAAAGCCCGAGATTGGCTGCTTTTTTGATAATTTCAATCGGGCATTTTCCTTCTTCGTCGATTTTTGCTGCAGCCGGCTTAACTTCATTGGTAGCGAAATCACGAACCATGGTTTGGAACATCTTTTGCTCTTCGGTTAATTGGAAATCCATAGTATATTATTCCTCCTCTTACGATCTAATATGTCCATTTTAAAAGACGAGGTATTCTTTTTGGGTTCCAAAGACTTCCCGGAGCACGTTGCATATCTCTCCTACGCTGGCATAAGCCTCAACACAATCTATAATTGCCGGCATGGTATTAGCTTCGCTCCGCGCCACATCTTCAAGCTTTTTCAGCGTTTGTTTAACTCTATCGTTGTCTCTATTCTTCTTTATGTCGGTTAGTCTTTTTATTTGCTTTTTCTCCAGTTCTGGGTCAACTCTAAGTAGTTCAGGTATTTTAATGGACTGAGATATAAATTTGTTGATGCCGACCACTATGTCTTTGCCTTCTTCGATGTTTCTCTGCTGTCGGTAAGAACTCTCCTGAATTTCTTTCTGCTGAAAACCTTGCTCGATGGCGGCTACTGCACCACCCAACTGATCGATTTTATCTATGTACTCAGTGGCCCGTTTCTCTAGATCGTCGGTAAGGCACTCTAGGAAATAGGAGCCTCCAACAGGGTCGGCAGTGTCACCGATGCCAGTTTCATACGCTAACAGCTGTTGGGTACGCAAGGCAATGGTTACTGCTTCTTGCGAAGGTGTAGCATAGGCTTCATCGAAAGAATTAGTATGAAGAGATTGTGTTCCGCCGAGTGCAGCGGCTAATGCCTGTATGGCTACCCTCACAATATTGTTGTAAGGCTGTTGTGCCGTTAAAGTTGAGCCGGCTGTCTGAGTATGGAAACGGAGCATAAACGAACGCTGGTCTTGGGCTTTAAATCTTTGCCCCATAATCTTTGCCCAGAGCCGGCGCGCCGCTCTAAATTTGGCTATTTCCTCAAAAAGATTGTTATGTGCGCTGAAAAAGAAAGAAAGCCTGCCAGCAAATTCATCCACGTCGAGACCGGCGTCAATTGCTGCCTGTACGTAGGCAATACCGTTAGCCAGGGTGAAGGCAATTTCTTGGACTGCTGTGGAGCCGGCTTCACGAATATGGTAGCCACTAATGCTGATAGTGTTCCAGCGGGGCACGTGACGGCTGCAGTGGGCGAAAATGTCTGTGATCAACCTCATTGAAGGGCGAGGTGGAAAGATGTGAGTGCCACGGGCAATATATTCCTTTAGTACATCATTTTGAACTGTGCCCAGTAGCTTTGCCGGCTCAATGCCCTGCTTCCTGGCTAGGGCAATGTACATAGCGAGAAGAACGGGCGCAGTTGAATTTATCGTCATAGAAGTGCTGACTTTATCCAGAGGGATATCTTTGAATAGAGTTTCCATATCCTGCAGGGTGTCGATGGCTACCCCCACTTTACCCACTTCACCTTTGGCCATGTGATTGTCCGAATCCAAGCCGATTTGCGTAGGCAATTGGAAGGCGATGCTGAGGCCGGTCAGGCCTTGATCGAGAAGATACAGGAAACGCTTGTTAGTCTCCTCTGCGGTGCCGAAGCCGGCGTATTGGCGCATTGTCCATAGTCTACCACGATACATGTTGGGTTGTGTGCCGCGGGTAAAGGGATATTCTCCGGGATAGCCTAACGCAGTCTGATAATTAAAGTCAGGTATATCATCCGGTGTATATACTGTAGAGACGTCTGTTCCAGAGGTGGTCTTAAATTTTTCTCGTCTCTCGGCATTACGCTTAAGACTAGGAGCCAGTGTACGGTCTTGCCACTCCTGCTTGCTTTTGCTTGACATTCTCGGTTCTCCGGTATAAACCTGTAAGTCAGGTCGGGACATTGTAACACGGGTGCAGGTATTGATAAAGTAGAAGGGATATTCAGTCAAAGAGGGTTTAATGGGATATATCTTTGGCAGCAAGCTTTTGTCCGGTGGCGAAAGCATCATTCAATGCCGATTGGTGGAGGTCTATGGCTCCTCGTTCATCGATTCCTGGGAATACCAGTTCGCCGGCATAGCTTATATCCAGAGTCGTGAACCAGCTTTTGACCGTAGCCATTGACGGCTCAAATAAATGGCGCAGCCTGGTACCGCCCACAGATACAAAGAAACCGGTACGTTCTTTTTCGGGATTAAGGGCCACAGGGAGTTTAAGTACATATTTTATGACCCAGAGTGCCTGACAGCGATCGATCATGGCTTTCGTTTGTGCGGTGACGCCCATGAAAAAGACGGGGGAAGCGAGCACTACACGGTCGGCTTCTCTTAGTTCAGTGTGTATCCATTGCATATCATCATCTATCACGCATTTACCTGTTTGTATGCAACCGTCACAGTGGCGGCAGGGCGATATATTTAGTTCGCTGAGAATAATTGTTTTCGTTCGAGCTCCCTGGCTGGAGGCGCCATTCATCACCTGCTCGAGCAGGTGGTCTGTATTGCCATCACGGCGAGGACTGCCCGCAATCCCTAAAACTTTAAACTGATTCACAGGTCTACTCTCCGCCAACTTGCTTTCTGTTGCTTTCCGTTAACTATATAATATCATTTCCATGATATGTCCGGAGTAAATATATGCCCCAACATTAGTGTATAATATCCAGCGGAAGAATTGAATGCACCGGCCTAGAGTTTCGTCTTATCTGTACTAATAGTTATTAAGTACGTTGCAGCCGAGAGGCGAATGGGCTAGAATTGAGGCTGCTTTGGAGGCTTATAACTCTATAAGGGGGAGCTTAAATGACCAAAACTGAAATCCTACGGCAAGCCAAAAAAGAGAAGAGAGCGCAACTAACCGAACTCGAATCCAAAGAGCTACTTAAAGAAGCCGGGGTTCCAGTCGTTGAAGCCAGATTGGCTCAAACAAAAGCGGAAGCTTCAGCTCTGGCCAGAAAGATGGGATTCCCCGTAGCCTTGAAAATAGTATCACCCGATGTTATTCACAAGAGCGATTCCGGTGGCGTCGTATTGGGTTTGGACAATGCCACACAGGTGGGTGATGCCTATAATAAAATCATGTCCGCCGTTAAAAAGCATTATCCAAAAGCAAAAATACAGGGCGTATCCGTGCAGAAAATGGCTAAGCCAGGTGTAGAAGTCATCATCGGTATGACCAAGGACGCACAATTCGGTCCGGTCTTAATGTTCGGCCTGGGCGGAATACTGGTTGAGGTATTGAAAGACGTTGCTTTTCGAATTGTCCCGCTGACTAAAAGGGACGCCCATGATATGATAAAGGAGATAAAGGGTTATCCAGTGCTCAAAGGTTACAGGGGGCAGGAGCCGGCCGATATTTCTTTTTTAGAAGACCTGTTGCTTAAGGTCTCCGATTTCGTTGACAAGAATCCTGAGATAAAAGAGCTTGACCTTAATCCGATTTTTGCCTACAAGAATCGAGCTGTAGCGGTCGATGCCAGGGTGATACTTGAACCTGCGGCTTCGTAGCAAATATTGCCAACTCCGGATTATTTAGAACGCAAATCCACAGTTTTTGATAATTACCATTAAACTATATAAAAATCTGAAAATGCATAAAAAAATTGCTCTAGGTTCGTTCATTAGCTTGGTTTTAATCGTTTCGTTATTTAGCTCGTTAAGCTGTAAATCTGCTGCTGAATCAGGGGTTTATGTACCGACAACAGACACTCAATATGTACTCGTATTCAACTGCGTTGATGAGCTTTTAACCGGCGACCTGGCTGATACTGTTTCTTTGAGCGACATTGCTGGTCCATATGCAGGGAAGGACATAGTAGGCCTCGGAACTACTTTACGGCAACACAACGGTGAACTTCTTTTTATGGACGGCAAATGCTACTGGGCAGACCCGACCAGTGACGGCAAAGTTACGGAGATTGAGTGGACTGACGAACCGCTTCCTTTCTGTGCCATTACCAGGCTTTCCGGTGAAGATTCACTGGTGTTTAATGGAGTTACAGGAGACATTCATGAATGGCTGGTTAATAAACTAGTAGAGCTGAGCATTCCTCTGGCGGCAATTAAAGTAAATGGAAATTTTGCGGATGTTGACTTCAGCATTGCGGACAAGTTGCCAACGAACCCGACTGAAATATTAAAGAGCGCTCTGGTGACCGTAACCGAGGAACAGGAATGGCAAATGGTTGGTTTTTATGCGTCAAACAGCGATGACCAGGCTGTTATATCAGTACCTGAAAGCCCTGTCCATCTCCATGGAAAGACCTTGGGTGACAGTCACGGGGGGCATATAAAGAAGGCAAATTCCATATCATCAACTGTTACAATATATCCAATAAGGGAGATTATACTTAGAAACAAGGTTCTGGCTGGCGTACCCGCAGAGCAGGTAAAATAGTTTTTGATTTAAGTTCCAGCAATTATATTGTTTGGCTTGACACCAAATATAGGCCTTGCTAGTATTGATTTCCTGAGGGGATATAGCTCAATAGGGAGAGCGCCGCGTTCGCATCGCGGAGGTCGGGGGTT
>CAZJID010000031.1:0-20769 GCA_964545945.1 uncultured Dehalococcoidales bacterium | reverse complement strand
GTAGATGCGCTTGTTTTCGAACCCCGGCTGCGGCACGGTTACGCCCCAGTCGATATCGCGTGTAATCGCCCGGTCCTTGAGCCCGCCCTCCAGGAAGCCCAGCGTGAAATTGAGCACGTTTTGACGCCAGTAAGTTTTATCCTTCAGCCATTCTTTCAGCCTGTCCTCGAAGGCGCTGAGCCGGAGAAAGAAGTGCTCCGAGACCTCGAAACGCGGCTCAGCACCGCAAATCCGGCAGCGCATATTCAGCAAATCGCTGGGGTTCATCGTCCGGCCGCACTCATCGCACTGGTCGCCCCTCGCCTGCGGGTACTGGCAGTAAGGGCAGGTGCCTTCCACGTAGCGGTCGGGCAAAAAGCGCTTGCACTCCGGACAATAGGCTTGAGGTACAGAGTTCTTATAGATGTAATCTTCTTTAAGCAGCTTGAGAAAGATATCGTGTGCCGCCTGTGCGTGGTTGTCGGTGCCCGTTGTGGTGAACAGGTTCCAGGATATGCCCAGCTTCTGCCAGCACTCAAGGAACTCGCGGTGATACCGGGCAACTATATCCTGCGGCGACTTGTTCTCCTGCTCGGCGCGCAGCGTTATGGGCGTGCCGTGCTGGTCGCTGCCGGAGACCATCAAAACTTTGTTGCCCTTGAGACGGTGGTAGCGGGCGAAGATGTCTGCCGGCAGGTAGGCACCGGCGATATGCCCCAGATGCAGCGGCCCGTTGGCATAAGGCCAGGCCACTCCTATAAAAATAGTTTCTGCCAATTTAATAGCACTTCTTTCGCCCTCCCTTTCCTAAAGGGAGATTGAGAGGGATTTTTACCTTAAATCCTAAACAAATTTAAATTCCCAATTTCAAACCAAAATCTTTACTAATCGTCGCAATCTGTACCAATCTCTGTAATCTCGACAATGCTAATTATTTTTTACTTTTATCTTTATCCTTAGTATCCTTGGTTTTTTGTTTTTGGTCTTTGGCTTCTTTTGCCGGTTCCTCCTGGCTCTCAGGCTCCGGCTCCGGCGGCTTTGGCGGTTCTATAATAATTGGGAAGAAGGTCAGCACCTCCTCACCTTTCTCTTTCATATAATAAGCGTAGCCCTTAGCCACCGCGCACTCCGTGCAGTAATCGATCTTCTTGCCCTCTTCCTCCTCCACTATCATATATCTCTGTCCAGCTTCTATTAGTCTCTTGCAGTTATGGCATTTGATTTCGCCTACGGCTACGCATCCACGGTTCATTTTTCCTCTCCTTTGGTGGCCCTCAACCACGCTTGATAAAGTTTTTTCTTCGATATGCCGCTCGATTCGGAAAGCCGAGCTACGGCCTCTCTGGCTCCGGCTCCCTGTCGATACAGTTTCAATAATTCCTTTTCGATTTTATCGCTAAGCTCTGGTTCCCCTTCAACACTGCCCTCGATGACCAGCGTGAACTCGCCCCTGGGCTGGGTAAAATGTTCTATTGCCTGGCTCAGCCTGCCCCTGAAGACCTCTTCATGCACCTTGGTCAGCTCGCGGCAGACAGCCGCCTTTCTGTCCCCTAAGATTTCCAGAGCATCATTTAATGTTTCCGCCAGCCGGTGCGGTGCTTCGAATACCACCAGCGTCCGCGGCTCATTGGCCACCGACTTTAACAGCCGGCGCCTTACTCCCTGCCGCCTGGGCAAAAACCCCAGATAAAGGAACTGGTCTGTCGGCAGTCCCGAGACGACCAGCGCCGTAACCACTGCCGAGGGGCCGGGGATTGGTACCACCGGAATCCCGTGCTCAATGGCGGCTGCTATAAGCTCGTAGCCCGGGTCGCTAAGCCCCGGCATACCCGCTTCGGAGACCAGCGCCACATCTTCCTGTTCCAGCTGCCCGAGCAGGTAGTTCAATTTTGTTCGCTTGTTATGCTCGTGATAGCTGGTCAGCGGTGTCTTTATATCGTAATGACTGAGCAGCCGGCGTGTGGCACGCGTATCTTCGGCAGCGATCAACTTGACCTGTTTCAATAGACGCAAAGCCCGCAGAGAGATATCTTCCAGATTACCAATGGGTGTTGCTACAACATAAAGTGACGGTGTCACTGAACTTCACTAATTATAGCCCACCGAAGCTATCGGGTCTAGCCCTTTGTTCCCTCCCCCTTGATGTGAGAGGGCGAGGGTGAGGGTGAAATTTCAAATCACAACAAAAATCCATACTATGTCTCCCCCTTAGAAAAAGGGGGACTAAGGGGGATTTTCCCCATTTTGATTTTTGACTCCGTATCTGTCATTGCGAGGAGGCCTTCCCTTTCGGGAAGGGCAACGTGGCAATCTCATCTATGGCTATCTGCATATCCTGATAAGCCAACATCCTTTGCTAATTCTGATGTTATCGAAAGGTCATATTCTAATAATTCCTTATGTCAGCGTAAGCCTAACTTATCCGCTCACCCTGAGCCCGTCGAAGGGTCTGAGCGCGTCTATGTCATTCTGAGCCCTTCGTCGGTAACCCTCCTCAGGACAAACTCCGCGAAGAATCTCACTTCTAAATCTGCGTAATCTTAATTAATCTCCGTAATCTCTAATAATCTCCATAAACTTTAGTAATCTTGGTAATCCATCTTTGCTTTGCCACTCGTCATTTACAGCCCATACCTCTTGACAAGTAGTGTATAATCGCCTAAAGGGCACAAACGACAAACGCAGCAGACTTAACAGTGGGGGCTGAGAAGCAGCGTCTGTGAGGAGGTCACTGGGATGCTGTGGAGCCATTAGTGAAACCGACCACTTAGGTGGTTGGTTTTTCTATTTTGAAGCATAAACAAAAGAGGATTTAGGTTCGTTATATTGCTTACCGTATGTAATATCAGAGTACCTAAGTATGACATGAAGACTGGTAATCCTGCCTGGCGATTTATAATTATACCCCTTTTGTTGATTGCAGGGACAGCGGCATGCCAGCAACCACAATTGCCCGCTGAAAATGCTTCAGACAACGTATCCTTGCAAACCATATATGAGATTCCGGAAGGTACCGCACCACAAAGACCGGAAACGTACGACGACATAATCTTATGTGAAAGCCTATTTGCATATAGAGCCAATTGTCCTTATATGGTTCATATAATGGGTGAGCCAGACCGGAAACCGGGTCCGGACTTTGTAAGAGAAGCCGAAGTTGTCCTCTCAGGTTGTAAACATGCTCCACGCGTTACGTACAGGGATTATATCGAAACAAAGGCAGGAGAGATAAGGTATAACATATTCGGGGTAGGACTAGAGGACAGTTCATTGCGTGTTGAAATTGGAGAGATATATGCCCGTACACGGAAACCAGTTATAAACTACGAAATTAAGCTGCGTGGCACCTCACCTGATATCCAGGTTAAAAAAGTTGGAGAGGGTGACCCTCCCACCGGCCCCTTTGTTGGGGACAAGCTGTTTTATCTAATGATAAAAATATCTACTCAGATTAAGCCTGGAAACTACACGCTGCATTTTATTGTAGAAGCCAACGGACAGAATTGTGGTGAACTGCCGTGCGTCATCCACGTGACTAAATGAATTAGGAGGTTGCAAATGCGCATCAAGTCTATTTTATTAAGCCAAGCCAATAGTGAAACCGACCACTTATGTGGTTGGTTTTTTATTTTGGTTAATAAACCAATAAATGACCACAATCGCTACAGTGTAAGTTATTTATATTATTGAAGGGTAATAAATAAATGAGAAAATTAATGCATAGTGCAATAATTGTTACTATTCTCGCTATAATATTCGGTTTAACTGATTGCAACCAAAACTCGAAGATAAACCAATCTCCAACCTCAGCTACACCTGAAAACCAATCTCTATTGAGCACAGACAACGTAACTAGTCAACCGCAGAATGCCACCTCTGAGAATGATGAGAATGATGTAACCAGGATTGATATTGAAAAAAACACGGTTACAGAACTTGAAAATGAATCCGACCCGTTGACGGATATTGTTATTAAAGCCGATATTATAGCTCTTGGTATAATTACAGATAAAAGAACTGAAATAGTGACCAAAGTATCCGAAAACTATACCAGTAAATTCGCCTATACGTTATATACCTTTTCCATTGATAAAGTAATAAAGGGGAATCCTTCAATAAAGGAGGCTACTATCCGGGAAGAAGGTGGATATATAGGAGATGGGATATACCAATATTCAGCAGGGATCTGGAATTTTTGGATATCTGACCATGTACTACTAGGCCTTCTCCACAAAAATGCCGATGATTATATTCTTTTTGCAGCTCCTTACGGAGGGAAAATTCTGGAAGACGGTGTCAACAGCGTCCTGTGGATACAAGGTAGTGCGACATCAAGAGATTCACTGGAGTCAATAATGGGCCGCATCTGTAAGATATTAAGAATTAACGGGATACCGAACTCTTTGAATGAACCATGCCCGGAGCCTGTCAACGAGCCTGTCTCGCCACCTAAACAGCATCCAACCATAATATAGCATCAATCAATATAGTACATCCATTAAATTAATTTCGTATTTCCTTGACTTCGGCTCATCTTCTTTGCTATAGTCTGCAACAATAACCTGCGGACTACTAAAAAATGGCGGCACCAAAAATCAAAAACATGGAACGCGCTTACGGCTTTGAAGAGGTCGCCATCGTCCCGGGTGATTTGACGGTCAACCCCGACCAGACCAACACGGAATTTAAAATAGGTAACTTCACTTTCTCCATCCCCATACTGGCAGCCGCCATGGATGCCGCCGTCGACCCCAACTTCGCCATTCTGCTGCACAAGCTCGGCGGACTCGCCGTACTGAACCTCGACGGCGTTCAGGCAAGATATAAAAACCCCGAAGAAATTCTGTCACAAATCGTTAAAGCCCCCGATAAAGAAGTTACCGCCCTGCTGCAGAAAGTCTACTCCGAGCCCATCAAAGACGAGCTGATCGCAGAGCGCGTCCAGACCATAAAACGCGCGGGAGCCGTCTGTGCCATCTCCCTTATTCCCGCCACCACCAAGCGGCTGGCACAGGTGGCCAAGGAAGCCGGTGCCGATATCATATTCGTGCAGTCCACGGTCACCACCGCCCGCCACGTCTCTAAAAGCTACCGCGGACTCATCTTCTCAGAACTTTGCGAAACACTCGGTCTGCCCATCGTAGTGGGTAACTGCGTTACCTACAACGCCGCGCTGGAACTGATGAGGACGGGCATCGACGGCTTACTGGTCGGCGTCGGTCCCGGCGCCGCCTGCACTACCAGAGAGGTCCTCGGTGTCGGAGTACCTCAGGTAACTGCCACCATGAATGCTGCCGCCGCCCGCGCTGCTTTCTTTAAAGAAACGGGTAAATACGTAACCATAATCACCGATGGCGGCATGCGCACCGGCAGTGACGTGTGCAAGGCATTCGCTTCAGGTGCCGATGCCGTAATGCTCGGCTCCATCATGGCCATGGCCGAAGAGGCTCCGGGAAAAGGCTACCACTGGGGCATGTCCCATCCGCACCCATCGTTGCCCAGAGGTACCAGAATCAGGGCCGGCGTCAGAGCGCCGCTGGAGAGACTCCTGTTCGGCCCCACTTCGGTTACCGACGGCACGGAAAACTTCGTCGGGGCGCTGCGTACGTGCATGGGTGTCTGTGGAGCCTTGACCATAACAGAGATGCAGCAGGCTAAGATGGTTATCGCTCCAACAATAAAGACAGAAGGCAAATACTTGCAGTCGCTACAGGGTACCTGCTAGAGGCTACTACACAAAGACCGAAACGCCGAACCAGACACCGAAACCTATCAGCGCCGCAGCACAGATTCCAAAAATAACACGCTGGACCATAGGTGTCCATAAGTGCTTAGTCCGGAAAACACTGACCGAAACAATCTGTTCCCAGACCAGGTCGCAAGACCAGTGCACCACGGCAAAAACCACCAGCCCCCATATGCCGAACTTGGCAGCAGTGACTATCAGGGCTATGCCGATGGTGGCCCACCACAGGAAGAAATAGGGATTGGCGCCCGTCAACATAATCCCAGTCACCAGCGAGTTATAAGGTAAGTCGGCAGTTTCAGCAATGTTTTTTCTAAATCCCCTCAACACCATCAAACCCATAAAGACGAGCAATAAACCGCCGGCCAGGCCTAGAACCTGTTTTACTACGGGCGATGTAAAGAAATGGGCGAAACCGAAATAGATGAGCGCCATCAGCGGCAACTCGATGACGGCGTGGCCCAGGGCAATGTAAATGCCGGCGTTTTGCTGGCGGTAGCCTTTAGCGATGGTGGCAGCGGTAAGAGGACCGGGCATCATGACGCCGGAAAGCGAAATTCCGGCAGCGTAAATCAGAAACATGCCCAGACTGGTATCCATAGTTGTTATTGTTTTTTCACCCTCACCCTGGCCCTCTCCCTTCAATGGAGAGGGTAATGGGGTTTGCTAAGAGGGGCTTCGCCCCTCTTAAACTCCCCACAACAGAGAGGGAAATTTTTTAGTCTACCCACTCCACAGCGCCCTCCCTTCAAGGGAGAGACTATGAATAAATGAAGTGTACTATGCTGTCGTGGCTTTGGCAAACAACTGCCGCTGGCTGACTTTTTCATAGGGAGGAGGAAAAGAAATAAAGTATTTAGAGCAGAAGGTGGAAATCTTTGATTTCTGGCTTGAGCTTTCGGCCTTCGTCTTTTACCTTAGATATCCTCTTCCTCTTCTTCTACCTCGGTCTCGAGTTCCCCGCTTACACGGGGGAGTATGGCTGCCGCTCCGGTCTTGCGTTTTGATATACGGGACAGACCGGCAGTTGATCCCTTTAAACCGGCCAGCATCTCAGCCGAGATGCCTTCGGGGAGCACCAGCCCGTTGATGCCCGCTTTGAATAAGCCACCGAGTTCTTCGGCGGTTATCATGGCGCTCAAACTGACCAGCAGCGGTTTGTTTAATATCTCGGTAAAGCGCTGGTATATCAACAAACGTTCGATGGTGATGGCAGGTTCATCGCCAGCTATCAATACTCCATCAATCTGAACAGGTAGCGTATTTACAGCTCTGACCAGTCCCGGTTCCATTGACGGCTCTATTCTGAGCACCCTTCCCAGGCCCTCCCGGTTTACCGCCTCCAGCGGGGTTTTCGGACCGAAAACCACGAAGTCGCATCCCAAATCCAGAGTCTTGGCGATAGCATCTTTCTCAGTACTATCCAGAAAAAACCCCAGCGGCACATCACCTATGGCCTTCGTCAGCTCCCCGCAGCTCTTGGCACTGATACCTTTACCTCCGACAATGACAGCATCGATGCCCGCCATCGCCAGCGCATTAGCGTCAGCGGCGCTGGTCTTGGTCAGAGTGGCCATGAATAACAGCGGAGATGTTTCAGCTTCGGTCGACTTGCGGAAACCTATGGGCGGGGCTGTGCCCCGGTAGATGCGTTCGAGCTTTTCACCAAATTTACTCATGATATTGATATTTTAGGTAAAAAAAGAACTAAAAGCAAAACAGTTGCGGTCAATGAACAGAGGTATAAAATTCACTCGCTCAGCAACGCCCCAAATGTCAGGGTGGCAGTCGATAGAATGTCTACCCAAATTTGTTTGAATTATGGGTCGATGTAATGTTAATATGACACGATTAAATGACAGTCCAGACAGACGTCAAAATGCGCATCGAAAAGCTCAGCCTTTCTTTCGGCGGAGTCAGAGCCCTCATAGACTTAAGTCTGGAAATACGAAACAAGGAACTTCTGGCTGTTATCGGCCCCAACGGCGCCGGCAAGACGTGCATACTTAACTGCATCAATGGTTTCTATAAACCACAGCAAGGCGAGATATACTTCGAAGGCAAGAAAATCACGCGCCTCCGCCCCGACAAAATCGCCAAAATGGGTATCGCCCGTACCTTCCAGAACATCGAGCTTTACTCCGGCCTTACCACCCTGGATAATCTAATGGCTGCCCGGCACGTGCTGATGAAACAGAACGCCGCCGCCAGCGCGCTCTATTTCGGCCCCGCCCACAAGGAGGAAATCGAACACCGCAAGGCCATCGAGGATATCATCGACTTTTTGGAGATAGAGCCCATCAGAAAAAAGGTGGTCGGCGCGCTGCCCTACGGAATGCGCAAACGCGTGGAGCTGGGCCGGGCACTGGCACTGGAGCCGAAGATACTCCTGCTCGATGAACCCATGGCCGGCATGAACCTGGAGGAGAAAGAGGACATCGCCCGGTTTATCGTGGACATATTCGAGGGGCAGGGCGAGACCTACCCAAATACGCCGGTATTAAGAGACGGAGTCAGCTGCATCATTCTCGTGGAGCACGACATGGGCGTGGTCATGGACATCGCCGACAGGATCGCCGTACTCGACTTCGGCCGTAAAATCGCCGAAGGCACCCCGGATGAGATCAAGAACGACGACAAAGTTATTTCCGCATATCTGGGCGAAAAGGCTAAAAGTAGTGCTGAACCGTCTGGGCAAAAACAGAGGATCAGCGGGGCAACATGCCCAAAATGCGGAAGTAAAGAAATTTTCTCGGCAGGTTATTCCGATAGAAAAGAATGCAGTAAATGCGGGAAAATATTTTAATCTATCCACTTCGGACAGGTTTAAAGACCTGTCCCTACATTTCGTGGAATCAGGTCTGAATTTTTGGTCTTTGGCTTTCGGTTTTTGGCTCGCGTTTAAAGCCAGCGTTTGCGGCGCTTGTAGTGCTTGACCGATTTGTAGCTCTTCTTGGTACCAACCGCTGATAGGCCCATGTAGAATTCCTTCACGTCCTCGTTATTCCTGAGAAAGTCGGCGGTACCGTCCAGCACCACCCGTCCATTTTCCATGACATAGCCGTAATGGGCTATATCCAGTGCGATCCTGACGTTCTGTTCCACCAGCAGGATTGACGTCTTCTTCTCGGTGTTGAACCGCTGAATTATGGCATAAATTTCTTCAACCAGCATCGGCGCCAGGCCCAGCGACGGTTCATCAAGCATCATCAGCTTGGGCGCGGCCATCATCGCCCTGCCTATAACCAGCATCTGTTGCTCGCCTCCGGACAAATAGCCGGCGATGTTATGGCGCAGGTTTTTAAGACGGGGGAAATAGTCATACACCATGCCCAGGTCTTCCTTTACACCGTGGCTGTCAGTGCGATGATAAGCGCCAACCATCAGGTTCTCCTCCGCGGTCAGGTGACCGAAGACGCGCCGTCCCTCAAGTGCCTGCACGATGCCCAACTTACCTATCTCGACGGCGTTCTTCTTGTCGATTCGCTGGCCTTCCCACTCGATGCTGCCGTCGACAACTTCGCCTTCCTCAACCCGGAGCAAGCCCGATATCGCCTTGAGTGTCGTCGTCTTGCCGGCGCCGTTGGCACCCAGCAAAGCCACCACGGAACTGTCGTCCACGGACATAGATATGCCGTGCAACACCCTGATCACGTTCAGGTAGGCAACCTCGATGCTGTTAATCTTAAGCATGGTATTTTGTTTCGGGATCTCCCCTTTTACGGAGAGACCCCGAAGAATCAACGATAGTTACTTGAACCAAGGGAAGTCTTCATACTTGATAAGCGGAGCTTCGATCCAGCCGGTTACCGGAGTTATTTTGCCGTCGACGATCTCGAAAACCTTGTTCGATTTATCCAGTCTGTTGTCGCCGGGCGTATAGCTGACCGGGCCGTGAAGTCCCTCAACGTCGTAGTTCTGCAGTTTCTGTATGCCCTGTGTTTCCACGGCATTCCAGGAGGCCGCATCGCCGTTGGCCAGCGCATCATAGCCAACGTTCTGTACGGCCAGCTCCAGGGCTTTGGCCACGATCAGGCCCTGCGCCCAGGATATCATATAATCCGCATTACCTACGTTGTCAGGGTGATACTGCTGGCAATATTCCGTCATCTTGGCCATGCCCGGTACGTCGTCGCCCCACTGCACCGTGGGGTACACGCCGTAGACACCATTGACGACATCGGCACCACCAAGGTCAACCAGAGCCTTGGTCATAGCCGCATGGCAGACACCGATGGTTACACCGGGGAACATGCCCAGGTCTCTGGCATTTTTAATGATAACCGCGGCGGGCGCCGGCGTGCTTGATATATATAGCACATCCGGATTGTCTGCTTTTATGCGTGTTAAAGTGTCTATCTCAGAGGTCGTGGTCGCCGTGTGCTCATCCATCGAGATAACATCTATACCGATCTGGTCAGCCATTGCGGTAAAGGCATCCTTTGCACCATATCCGGTGGAATTGTTGAGCATGAGCAGCGCGAACTTGGGCTTGCCTTCGCCCTGCCAGATGTTCTGCAGGTAGTAGTTTGCAAAACATATGGCATCGTCGCCGTAATCAGGTGTCTGGCCGTAGATATGTGCCGGCGGCCGGTACAATGAAGGCGAGCTGAAGCACGATATGCCGGGGAAGCCGGCTTCATTAGCCGACCCCTTGGCCGCGGTCATTTCGGCAGAAGCGGCCGTAGTAAACAACAAGCAACCACTGTCCATAAATTGCTTAACGATGGCGACGACTCTGGTAGTATCGTAGTTGCTGTCCAGCGCCAGCGCGTCGATCGGGTATCCTCCTGCACCACCCCGTTCGTCGTTAATGTATTTTATAACGTCGACATTACCGTTCATCATGGGAAGCCCCTTTTCAGCGGCTTTGCCGGTAGATGGATTCATCATACCGATCTTAAGTACCTTCGGTGTTTCGGTAGTCTGGGATTGGGGTGTGCAAGCACCGGTTAAGGGCATCACCGCTAGTACCAGCACCAGGCACAGGGTTCCAATTATTACTAATGATTTCTTTGACAACTGTTAACCTCCTTAAATTTTTCCTTGCTTTAGACTATTGATTAACACTCACATTTCATTGCCTCCTCCGTTAATATGAGAACGGCCACAGACGGTAAGCGGCCTTGAACAACGTCCATCGATGCGCCAGCCCCCGTGGCTCCAGTATAAGAAACAGTATTATAACCAGGCCGAAGACCATCGGTCCCAGACCAAGTGTAAATCCCGAAGACAGCGCCGGAATCGCCTTTTCAACTAACGGCGACATAAAAGTAATGCCCTGCTGCAGCAAGCGTATCACCACAACTCCAAAAATGGGGCCGATAGTCGTGCCCAGCCCACCGATAATCACCATGCCTATATACAATATGGAGTCGGTAAGCGTAAAGTTTTCACCGTTTAAAAATCCGGTATAGCAATGAGCATATAGGGAACCGGCGATTCCTGCCAGGAAACAGCCGATGAAGAACGCCAGAAGCTTGTAGTAAAGCAGGTTAATACCCATCACTTCCGCCGCCAGGTCGTTATCCCTGACGGCGATAAAGGCACGCCCCACTTTGGTCCTGGCCAGGTTTTTGGTAAAAAATATGCAAAGCGCCGTTACCGCCATTATCAAAAAGTACTTGCTGGCTTCGCTCTTGAACACGAAGCCAAAAATTGAAGCCGAAGGGACATTCATGCCCGTAAAGCCGCCGGTTACATTTGTCCAGTGGTTGATGACCCAGATAATGATGAACTGGGCGGCGATGGTGGTAATGGCCAGATAGAAACCCTTGACACGCACCGAGGGCAGGCCGAATATAATACCTATAATTCCCGCAGACAGTCCGGCACAGAGCAGCCCGAGCAGGAACGGCCAGTGATAGGTCGCGGTAAGTATAGCGCTGGTATAGGCACCTGCGGCCATAAATCCGGCGTGACCGATTGACAGCTGGCCGCAGTAACCTAGCAGTATATTGAGACCGGTTACGGAAATTACGGTAATTCCGATAAGGTTTAAAACGCCCAGCCAGTAGTTACCCAGATACAGAGGCGCGGTAAACAGCAGGATTAGAAACCCGATAAAAAACGCCCAGTGCGTCTTTGTCCGCATGACCGCCATGTCCGTGGCATAATCGTAATTACGCGTGCCGCTGGGTAAATCCATTAAATCCTCTCTATCCTAGTCTCGCCGAAAAGCCCGTAAGGCTTAATTATCATGACGATTATTATGATGATGAAGGGTATGATGTCTTTGATTCCGGGGCCGATTATCGGCGTCAGATAGCCGCCGCCAAAGTTCTCGCACAGTCCTATTATCGGACCGGCTACCATGCAGCCGATAAATGAGTCAAGGCCCCCGAGTATAACCACCGAGAAAGATTTCAGCCCCGTCTCCACCAGGCCGTAGGTTATGCCACCGATGCTGGACACGAGCACGCCACCGATGGCAGCCACCACGCACGCAAAAATCCAGGAGACCGAAAAGACGCTGGTCACGGGAATAGCACAGGCCTGAACCGCCAGCTGGTCGTCGGCGGTCGCTCTCATGGCAATACCCATTTTGTGGTATTTGAAAAACAGCGACAGCGCGCCGAAAAGCACCAGCGATATGACCGCCGCCCAGAGATATTCTTGCGAGACAACCGCCGGGCCTATATGAATCGGCTGCTGGGGGAAAAGCCGCGGTAGAGCCGCCACACTTATCGGCCACACAAAAGTGGCAACACCCTCCAGAAAGTAGGCTATACCCAATGTCACCGTTATAAGAGCCAGTATCGGTTGGGCAATCAGCGGCCGTAGCGTGAACCGCTCTATGGCCCAGCCCAGAAACATGGCAAAAAGAATCGTCAGCGGCAGCCCTATCCAGAAAGGAAACTTGGCCTGGACCAGCATGCCGTAGGTGAACCAGGATGAAATCAAAACCAGCTGGCCCAGCGCCAGGTTGGCCACGCTGCTGGATTTCCAGATTAAGGCGAAACCCAGGGCGATTAGCGCGTAGACCATGCCCACGGCCAGGCCGGTAATCGTATATTGAAGCAGTTCCGCCATTTAGTTCACCTGCCTCACGTTTATAGCCGTTTTGACCATGCCTTTTCTGCCGTCGCGATAAGTTATGGGCGCCTCCACGGTTACGTTCTTTCTATCGCCGTACATGGCATCTATCAGGTCCTTATACCTCTGCTCCACGAAATCCCGGCGCAGCTTCCGGGTGCGGGTAAGCTCGGCCTCGTCGGCGTCGAACTCCTTATGCAGCAGGACGAACTTCCTTACCCTGGAAGCCTCGGGGAGATAGCTGTTTACACGGAGCAGGTCTTTCTGTACTAAATCGGCCACCTCGTTCTTCTGGGACAGGTCGACGAAAGTAGTATAAGGCAGGCTGTTCCGCTCCGCCCACTTGCCCACCATGGCGAAGTCGATATTAACGATGGCGCCAACGAATTCCCTGTACTTGCCGCCGACAACCATAGCGTCTTTTATGTAGGGACTGAACCGTAGCCTACCCTCGATGTACTGCGGTGCGTATTTGGTGCCTGAAGCCAGCTCTCCCATATGCTCCACGCGGTCCATAAATATCAGATGGCCCTGGTCGTTGATATTGACGGCATCGCCCGTCTTGCACCAGCCATTGACGACCACCGCCGCCGTCTTCTCCGGGTCCTTAAAATACTCCTTGAATAGACATTCGCTTCTTACCAGCAGCTCGCCTTCGTCAGTTACCCTGACCTCCACTCCCACCGCCGGCCTGCCCACGCTCTGGAAATCGATTTCACCCTTGCCGTGAGATGAGATGAAACCGGCTTCGGTGCTGGCATAGTTCTGCCTCAGCTCGATGCCTATGGCGTGTATTAATCTGAAAGTGTCCAGGCTGAGCACCGAGCTGCCCGTAACGGCTAATCTGGCTTTAACCAGTCCCAGCCTGTCTTTAAGAGGCCGGAACAGGAGTCCATAAGCTACGCTGTATAGGGCCCGCCATAATACATCCGGTTTTTTATTGTCGAAATTAAGGTCGGCAATCTTGTAACCTACCGGCATGAATAGATGATAAAAGAAACGTTTAAGCGGGTTGGCATCGGTTATCTTCACCTGGATTTCGCTGACCAGGCTTTCCCACTGGCGAGGTCCGTATATGACGAACTCCGGGCCGACCTCACGCGTGTCTTCGGCGATGGTCTCCGGCTCTTCGGGGAAATTAATCCTGGCTCCCGTCAGCAGATGCGGTATCGTGGCAAAAAAGCTATCGCCTACCCAGGCCGGGGGAAAGTTGGAGACCAGGTCGTCTTCGCCGGTAAACGGAAATCGATCGACAAATCCCCTTGCCGTATTTATCAGCGCCTTATGGGTAATAACGGCACCCTTGGGCAGTCCGGTGGTACCCGAGGTATAGTAGATAAAGGCGGTATCCTCACCCCTGCCCTTTTTCACATTCTCTTCGAAAAGCTTCGGGTGCTTCTTTTCGTACTCCTGTCCCAGTTTGAGCACTTCGGTGAAGCTGATAAGCAAAGGCTCGTCGTAGTTTTTTAGTCCTTTAGGGTCCCAGTAAATCACCTTCTTCAGTTCAGGCAGCTCGTCCTTTATCTCCAGGAACTTATCGGTCTGCTCCTGGTCGTTGACCACGGCGAACCTGGCGCCCGAGTGCGCGGCGATATACTTCACCTCGGAAGGTATGGCATCGACGAAGACTCCGGTGGCGATACCTCCCGCAGCCTGGGCAGCGAATTCACCCCAGAACCATTCCGGCTCGTTATCGCCGATGATGCATAGTAAGTCTCCGGGCTTGAAACCGAGGCTGATAAGTCCCAGCGAAAAGTACTTAACATTTTCGTAGTATTCCGCCCAGTTATAGCGCCGCCAGATGCCGCGGTATTTCATGGCCATGGCGGTCTTTCTGCCCCACTTCTTGCGATTGGCGTCGATGAGCTGCGGTATCGTCTCGGTATCTGCCATAGTCTTAACTCAATTCATGCAGCTAGACATTATAACTTCTACCAATGTAGCCACGATCTCAACAAACCTTCCAGTGTAGCCCCGACCTCAGCAAATCTTCTAATGTAGCCCCGACCTCAGCAAATCTTCTAATGTAGCCCCCGACTTTCAAATCCGTAGCGCCGACCTTAACCCTACCCATGTAGCCCCGACCTTTCAAGGTCGGGGTCTCGAGGCTAAAGCCTCGTGGCTACATCTATTATTTCGCCCCCTCTACTAACAAAAAGCCTCCCGCCTGGGAGGCTTACTTTCTGTCTTATTCCGCTATCTGGTTCAGTTCAATTGCTCCCAGGCTCGCCCGCAGGCAGGCTAAAGAAAAAGAAGGGAAAGAAAGTAAAGAACTGAGCCTGAGTCTGCATTTCGAACTTCACGAGGCGACATAATAACATACCAGATTCAGCCTGTCAATAGATTTGGTGCTCATTTAAGTACGAAATGGCCAGTACTAGAATCTCACTGCTACCAGCTTCCTTATGCACAGACGGAATGATATAATAGGCTGCTTTCAAACCGGCAGGCTACCATACCCTAACGCCTGACATATCAATCACAAGGAGGCATCATGTTTAGAAAGATAATGTATGCCCTCGGAATACTGACCCTGCTATGCTCGATAATCGCATTCAGCACATCCCCCAGTCCCGCTTCCGCCAACGGCAGCCGTCCTGAAACGGGATGGAGCGGCACCTATCAGACGAGCTGGACCATTATGGAATACGGCAAATTCAACACCTATCAGTTTGAAATGACATTAACACAGGTCGGCGGTACGGTGCTGGGAACTTCCAATTACTATGGCTGGAACTTTAACGGCGACGTTTCCGGCAGTTCGTTGACCGGCACCTGGTCTGCTCCCTCATTACCAGACATTTGGGATTCTGCCCAAAATATGTATATTTCCGCGCCACACAAATCCGGTGAGGTCCAGCTAACACTGGACCCATCTGGGACCAGCTTCAGCGGCATTTTCAAAGGCCAGTATCACTGGGACTGGGATCCGCGCTTTGTTGTCACAGGTGTCAAGACCGGTTATGTACCCTCGTACACGCCGCCCGTTGAGCCCCAGCCCAGCATCACTCCTTCTCCTGAACCACAACCACAACCTGCACCGAGCGGTACTAAGCAGTTTACCGGCAATTGGGAAACCGAATGGGGCGACATGACCTTGACTCAAAACGGTACCAGCCTTACGGGTACCTACGACTACGACGGCGGCCGAATTAACGGCACCGTCGACGGCAACACCGCCACCGGCACCTGGAGCGAAGCACCCTCTTACCAGCCTCCCCTGGACGCCGGCGATTTTGTATTCGTCCTGTCATCGGACGGCACATCATTTAGCGGAGACTGGAGATACGGCTCCTGCGACTGGGACGGCGACCTCCGCGGCAGCAGAGCCCAGCAACCGGCACCAACACCCACACCAGTAACGCCGACCGGTGGTTGGATTGGAACCTGGAGCACGAACTGGGGCGACATGACGCTGACTCAGAGCGGCAGCACGGTTACGGGTACCTACGCCCATGACACCGGACATATAACGGCCACCGTATCGGGAAATTACCTGCAGGGCACCTGGTCCGAAGCACCCTCTTATGCACCACCCAACGATGCCGGCGACGTCGAGTGGACCCTGTCTTCCGACGGAAAGAGCTTTACCGGTCATTGGAGATACGACTCTTCGGGAGCATGGCAACCATGGACAGGCACCAAGACAAGCTCACCAACGCCCGCACCGACTCCCAGTACCGGCATACTTGACTGGGGCGACACCTGGAACACCGACTGGGGCCAGATGGAGCTTTTCCAGAACGGCGACCGTGTAACCGGCACTTACGAATACAACAACGGCCAGATTGATGGTACAGCCTCAGGCGACACGCTGACCGGCACCTGGTCTAAAGCTCCGTCATATGCCGAGCCGAATGACGCCGGTAATTTCGAATTCCAGATGTCCAAAAACCGGACGGAGTTCTACGGCAACTGGAGATACGGCTCCTGTGGCCACTGGAACGGTGATTGGGACGGCGATTTAATCGAACCGGATGTAAATCCCAACCCATCAGGAATCAACCATCCACCCACGGCTTCTTTTTACGTAACACCGCAATCGCCCACAACCAGCGATATGGTTATTGCCGGCAGCACATCGACCGACCCCGACGGCGATACCCTGACATATGCGTGGTCGCTCGATGGTTCTAATGTCCGCCAACTCACCGTGCCTTATATCACATGGCAAAACCTGACCGTCGGCACGCACATCATCGGCCTGCAGGTAAGCGATGGCAACGGCGGCACCGGCTCTTACCAGCAGCAGTTCACCGTATCACAGGCGCCCCAGCCCAACCCGCCGTCACCTACACCCCAAACCAATCAATTTCCAATTGCCTCCTTTACCATAGCACCTCAGTCGCCCACCACCAGCGACACCATCATCGCCTCCAGCACATCCACCGACCCCGATGGTGACACCCTGACCTACTCCTGGTATCGCGATGGCACGCAGGCAAACGACTTCAACAACACCCCTTATCTCGCCTGGGCCACTCCGACTGCCGGAACCCATACCATAAGCATTATGGTGAACGACGGCAGGGGAGGTTCCGCTTCCACGCAGATGCAGGTCAACGTAACCCAGGCGCAGCCGCCGACTCCCGGGCCGACGCCGGGCGTTAACACTCCGCCCAATGCCTATTTTGTCATCGACCCGCCGCAGCCAGAAGCCGGCGATAATATCAAGGTAACCAGCCAGTCCACCGATGTCGACGGAGACACGCTCAGCCTTACCTGGTACCTCGACGGACAGCTTTTAGGAGAACGTACGAATTCGGCAAACTGGAACTGGAAAAAGCCGGAGCCGGGAGGATATCTGATGCGGCTGGAGGTCACCGACGGAAAAGGCGGACAGGACTCTTACTCCAAGAAAATCAAGATTATCGGAGAACCCACGCCGGACGGCGGTGGTGGTTTCCCCAACATAAATATCACGCTGCCGCAGTGCTTCATCGCCACAGCGGCTTACGGCAGCTCCACGGCCCAGGAGCTGGATACGCTGCGTGCCTTCAGAGACCAGGTGCTGCTAAAGAGCGCGCCCGGCAGGGCATTCGTCGACCTCTACTATAAATACAGCCCGCCGGCTGCCGACTTTATCGCCTCGCACGAATGGCTGAGGACGATTATCAGGGAAGGCTTCCTCGACCCGATGGTCTCCGTGCTGAAACATACCCAGGACTGCTGGAACAAATAAAGACGCAAATGTAGGGGCAGGTCTTTAGACCTGTCCGTAACATAACCACATGGGTAGGCTGGAGCATCTGCTCCAGCCACAATAAGGTGACTTAATGCCTCGTGGAGCGGATGCTCCACAGCACCCTGGAGTCGAAAATTTCCGTTCCCGCCATGATTCGACAGGATCACCATGAGCGGAAACTAAACCGCTCACCCTGAGCTCGTCGAAGAGCTGCCATATTTCCCGTAACGTAGGGACACACCTGAAGGTCTGTCCCTACAATTTCTCCGTTTAATAATGGGATTAAAATTTTTTCTCCCTCTCCCGTCGCCCATTTTTTGTGCCCCTATCATTTATTCTCAACTAGAATATCCCAAGAGGTCAGACAACAAATCTAGAGAGGAGGACTACGATATAAATTAGCACTCCGGCCGCCATCCAGATTATGCCGATAACCTGCAAATAGCCTGCTTTCTGTTTCTTCTCATCTTCGGGCGCCCGGAAATATCTTCCCAGATAAAAAAGGGGCAGGCCGATTGCGATCAGCACCACCCCCATCAACCACATGAGCAATTGCGTAACGTCCATTTCTATACCTCCCCAACCCTAAATCTCGGTTTAATCGATCCGCCGAAAAGCTAGCTCCGGCCCGGTAGAATGACAGTAGCGGCGCCGCGGGTGGTCTCTTCGCCCTTGCCGTTCTCGATGGCGATGGCGCAGTCCACCAGATGCTGGCCATCCTCCACATATTTCTTGATGACCTTGCCCTTGCACTGCCACGTCTCGCCGTCCTCGGGCGTCATCGGCGTGGCCATCTTGCGCGGCCAGTCCATGGCGCGGTAGCTGCAGGAGAACTTTTTCAGCGTGCCCTGCTCGCCCATCCAGTCGGTCACCAGCTGCACCAGCCACTGCCGCTTCAAGGCTCCGTGGACGATGGGGCTGCCCACGCCTACCGCCGCGGCAAAGGCGGCGTCGTAGTGCAGCGGGTTGAAGTCGCCCGATGCTCCCGCCCACTTGACCAGCATGCGGGTGGTGGCGATTTTGGACAAAGCAGGCAGCTCGTAGTCAACGTCAACGTCTTCCCAGTATATCTGCTTGGCCATCTTATTCCTCCTTCAAAATGTGGAGCTAGCGATAAATAGCGGTGGCGGCGGCCCTGGCCACCAGCTCGTTTTTCCGGTAGTACTCCGTCTCGATAATCACGAAGGCCATCTTGCCCGATTTGCCTTCGCGCTCGCGTATGTCCTTAATTGAAGATTTCGCCGTCAGCTTATCGCCGGCGCGGACGGGCTGGAAAAACTCGTACTCGATGCCGCCGTCGAGGACGTTTACGTAGCCGGCTTTGGCCAGCGCCGTCCTCATTTCATCGGTGGCTTCCGGCGGGTCGGAGATATCGGTGGGTCTCTGGAAGGTTAAACCCGGTGGCAGCTTTACCGGCCAGCCGAAGAAGCCCGGTGGCGCGATGATGGAACCGTATTTCGATTTGGCGGCGTACTCCTCGTCCCAGTAAAGCGGGTTGGTCTCTTCCACGGCATCGGCGAAGCGTTTTATGGAGCCCTTCTCCACCTCGCAGGCGATGTTGCCGATGCTTTTCCCGATGAATCTGGCAAACTCTTCAGGCATAATTACACCTCCCGAGGGAAAATTCGAAGCAGAAGCCATTGTATATTTGTGATGGTTGGTTGTCAAAAAGACATTGTAGGCAATTTATTGATTAAAAATATCTTGAGTATCTATGGGAGTTTATGTTTCGACTAATGGCTCAATGCAGCAATAAAAGCAATACCTACCTGACTAAGAAAACCGCCGAACAGAAATAGAAAAACAATAATTCCTAGCTTCTTTCTTTTTACTACAAGTGAAATCGAATTTAAATTTTTACTGGAATAATCTTTACAAATAGCGTTGATTTGTTCCCTATCCAGAAATATTCGGTCGCTAATATTGACAAAAGCGGCCCAAAGTAAAAGGGTAATACTAGTGTATGTGAGACTATCCATAATATTCCAAAGCCCGATTAAATGCCATACAACGGCAAAAAACAAGATAACTATAAAATAGATGCCTGAAGACCAATAAATTCTTTTTAAAAACCTACTTTGTTTTGCCTGGTTACAAGCCAAATACCAGAACCAGTCTTCACTAGTCACCTATAAAAACCTCCTCGTGAATCCTAATAGATACTAGATTACATTCGAACACAGCAATCATAAATGTAAATTTACTTTAGTAAATCCTATCCTCCGTCGTTTTAACTCGGTATTTAAAAACTCTATTTATATGCTATTCCTTATTCAAGATGCGAGATTAATTTATCAAATTGTTCTAGCACCTTCTGTACATCAGCAGGCTGCCAACCATTCTTGAAATCTGGTAGTTTTTTTAATAATTCAGCTTTCATCGCTATTATAGCAGCCGCATCTCTGTTAGCACTGCCTTTATTAAAGATTCCGGCGTGCCCAGTTCTTCTACCTGTAGTTCTTCCCTTTTTATCTGGCAAAAGCTTAGCATCTCTTGCCAAACGAACGAAGAAACTAGCACAAGAGTATGCAGTATTTGGACTCAAGTCATACTTGTTCTGGAAATATTCACTTATTTCTGAACGTGCAAAGCTTCTCCAATCCTTCTTGGATAACAAATCATTATAAAATGCCTGTACCAGCCCCTGCAGATTTGCAATAAATTCATCTCCATTCTTCAATAGCGAACCTAGTAAAAGAGTAGGGCTACCTTCCATATCAATAAAGTCTAAAGATCTTAAACTAACTAGTAGTGTTCTTTGGGCACTTTTGGCAACATTAATTTGGCGAAGGTATTTTATATCTATTTTTTCTGGCAATCTCAA
>CAZJID010000030.1:0-21553 GCA_964545945.1 uncultured Dehalococcoidales bacterium | reverse complement strand
CGCCGAGCCATAACCGCCGATATACCCGTTTATCCGTGCCGCTGCGGTTGAGTCTATGAAATTGCCGGCATCTGGGTACATGGCTTTAAAGTCGGCCATCAGGTCCGGAATCTGCCGCAGGTAATACTTCTGGTGCCAGCCCTCGGCCGGATAAAAAGCTGTATAGGGAATTATTTCGGTGGTAATTTTAGCTCCCAGTTTTGCTTCTTCCTGCTGCTTTGACTGTAAGGCCAGCCTTTGTTGCTCCTCGTTGTGAACGAATATTATCGACTGGTACTGCCGTGAAAAGACGAACGCCGTGGGGTCGTGGCTGTTCCAGAAAACATTCAACAGCTCATCATAAGATATTTTGGTCGGGTCGTAGTCGACCTGGACCGTCTCGGTATGGCCGCCAAGGTTATAATATGTTGGGTCAGTGGATGTTCCTCCCGCATATCCCACGCGGATTCGGACCACGCCATCCAGACTCCCGAACCGGGCGTCCGCTCCCCAGAATCAGCCCAGGGAGAAAGTCGCCGTTTCCGTCTTCGCCGGCGCCGCAGCGTCTATCGGCGGTATGGTGCCCTTCAAAGCCATCGAATCCCCTCTCTCGTCAAGCCAGGGTAAGCATGACGACAGGAGCACCAATGCTAAAGGCACACCGGCCAGCATGTACTTCAGTATCTTTCTGACCCTGCACGTTAATCTCAACATCAATCGCTGCAATATGTGGAATAGATAATAACAGTATCTATTAAATCCAATTGATTGTATGCGACTTTAGTCTCGTATGATTGGAACTTAAAAACAGGTAAGCATAAACCGGAGTTTTTCGGATCAAGAAATGTGTTGGGTGCCACCCGTGAGCGGGCAGCCTCTAAAAAACACGTGGTAGTTTTCGTTCGCAGAACTTATGTATAGTAGAAACCAAGACCTTGAGCTCATTAGCGATCCACTGACGACGCACCTCAGTGGTGCTCTCATCTATTGGGAAATCATATTGCCATTTGTCGCTCAAATCTTTAGGGTTAGTTGGAATAGTTGCCTTTCCACTACGTTCTCCACCTCCGTAGAAACGGCGCGGCAGCATTCCACGATGACTAAGCACATCGCGTATATCTTTCATGTCATCATACGTTCGTTCGTGAACACAATGTATCATCTGCTTAGTTAGCGCATCCCCAGGAAAAGTTGCATTGAATTTGTCAGCTACATTTTTAGGATAGAGTTTAATAACTTCAGCGTTCGAAGGAAATCTGCTTGGCTCTAGGATAGCACCGACCCAATAAGTAGAGTAGAAGCAACACTCAATTATAGAGACTGCATTTACAAAAAAGCCAAATAGAGCATTGCCTTGTTTATATCGTTCTTCAAAAGGTGGTGAGTTTCCGAAAGATTTTATAGAAGATGTATATTGTTCATCATATTCGACCATAGCCCGGAATCGGTACGCCAATCCATTCCAGCCCAAACCAAACGACATCCATTGTTTCGAGTTAGTATCTTTGTATTTTACTAGTAGCCTACTTATTTTCTCGTATGTCTCCGAAGGAAAATCAGACGGCACACTAAAGCCCACCGATGTTAATATGGTCTTACGCATTAAATATTTTTAGCCTAACAGAATACCAATCATCTTCAAAGATAATTATAACACCGTAATTGAGTATAGACATTCTCAGTTGTATAATTTTCCGAGCTATGGAATATTAAGCCGTCTGAGTTTCATACGCATCAACAACGTATGGATAATCTTCCCAAAATGGCCTACAAAAATTACTGCGACCCCCCTTCTTTCGCCTTTCGCTTCAGCTCATACAGCCTGGTGATGGCTTCCAGGGGAGACATGGAGTCGATATCGAGCTGGCTGATTTCCTCTATAATCGGCGACTTATCGCCGAACAGCGCCAGTTGCGGCGGCGCTTCCCTTTTGGGCCGTACGGTTTTGCGCTTCTGTTGAGTCTGCCCGTCTTCCAGTCCGGCCAGTACCTCCTCGGCCCGGTGCACCACCGACGCCGGCAGTCCCGCCAGCTGTGCCACGTGTATGCCGTAGCTTTTATCGGCGCCACCGGGCACGACCTTGCGCAAAAAGATGACCTTTCCCTCCTCTTCGGTAACCGCCACATTGAAGTTCTTCACCCGCGGCAGAAATCCGGCCAGCTCCACCAGCTCATGATAGTGCGTGGCAAAAAGCGTCTTGGCCCTGAGCCTGGGATGGTTGTGAATGAACTCGGCTACCGCCCAGGCGATGGATAGCCCGTCATACGTGCTCGTGCCGCGCCCGATTTCATCGAGAATAATCAATGACTTCGGCGTGGCGTTGTTTAGTATATTGGCGGCTTCCACCATCTCCACCATGAACGTCGACTGTCCTGCCGCCAGGTCTTCTTGGGCGCCGATGCGGGTGAAGATGCGGTCGACAATGCCGATGGCCGACGAATCGGCCGGGACGAAGCTGCCGATTTGCGCCAGCAGCACAATCAGTGCCACCTGCTTCAAATAGGTGGACTTTCCCGACATATTAGGCCCGGTGAGAATAATCAGCTGCGTGTCCTTGTTGCATAAATAAGTATCGTTGGCTATAAAGCCGTCGCTGCCCAAACTTCTCTCCACCACCGGATGCCTGCCTCCTTTGATGGATATAGCATCATCAGCGTTCAGCTCCGGTCTGACATAGTTATATCTGGCTGCAGCCTCGGCCAGCCCGGCAAAGACATCGATTTCAGCCAGTGCCCTGGCCGATGCCAGTATCAGCTCCCCGCTGCTGGCAACCTGCTGGCAGACCTGCCGGAAAATGGCCGTCTCCAGCTCGATGGTCCTCTCCTGCGCATTCAGGATGACCGACTCGTACTCTTTAAGCTCCGGTGTGTAAAACCGTTCGCCGTTGGTTAACGTCTGCTTTCTGATATAGCTTTCGGGCACGAGGTCCAGGTTGGACTTCGACACCTCGATGTAATAGCCGAAGACGCGGTTATAGCCGACTTTCAAGTTCCTGATTCCGGTACTCTCACGTTCCTGTCGCTCCAGGTTCGCCAGGTAGCGCTTGGCATCGGTGGCCGCTCCCCGAACATCGTCCAGCTCTCTGGAAAAGCCCGCCTTTACCACGCCTCCCTTTTCCAGCACAGCGCCCGGCTCATCGACGATAGCCTGCCCGATTAAGCCGACCACATCGGGACAAGTCTTCAGTTCTGAAGCCAACCAGGCCGGGAAATCTTCGCCGGCTTCTATCTCCGCTTTCACTTCAGCCAGCTTTTCCAAGCTAATACGCAGGGCCACCAGGTCGCGTGGCGTGGCCATGGCACCCGAGACTCGGTTGACCAGTCGTTCGAGGTCGGCAATATTCGTCAGCAGAGACCTGATATTATGCCGCACCAGCGTATTTTCGAGAAACCAGGTAACGCATTCCTGTCGTATGTTAAGTTGATTTATGTCAAGAAGCGGCTGGCCCAGCCACTTCTTGAGCAGCCTGCCGCCCATGGCGGTCTCCGTAAAATCGATTACAGCCAGCAAAGAACCGGAGCTGGCTCCCCAGCGAGCGCTGGAAAAAAGCTCGAGGTTATGCCGGGTATGCGCATCCAGCACCATGAACGACTGGGGGGAATAGGTGGCTAAATGGTCCAGTTGTCCCAGCACCGCTTTCTGGTTTTCCTGCAGGTAACGGATTATGGCGCCGGCTGCCCTTACCGCCAGTGGCAGATGGGCACAGCCATACCCCTCCAGCGAAGCAGCCTCGAAATGCTCAAGCAGAGTTTGTTCCGCAGTCTCTAGGTCGAACCAGTACTCGTCCAGGCATGTTACCGAAGCCGGTGAAACTACGACACCTGCATCCACACCTTCGGGCAGCAGCAGCTCAGCCGGATGCAGCCGCTCCAGCTCGTCGGAGACCAGGCTCGCACCAAGCTGCGTCGTGGCGAACTCCCCTGTGGTTATATCAACGTAGGATATACCGGCCTCATCGCCGTCTATAACCAAGCTCACCAGATAGTTATTGCTCTTATCGGCCAGAAGCCCGGGCTCGACCACCGTCCCCGGCGTCACTACACGGATGACATCGCGCTCCACCAGCCCTTTGCCCGGGGGCGTCATCTGCTCGCAGATAGCCACCTTGTAGCCCTTTCCTATAAGCTTCGCCAGATAGTTATCCAGAGCGTGGTACGGAATTCCCGCCAGCGGTACTCTCTGCCCTTTGCCCATCTCCCTGGAAGTCAAAGTGATTTCCAGCTCCCGTGACGTTACTTTGGCATCATCGTCGAAGGTCTCGTAGAAATCGCCCAGCCGGAAAAAAACGATTGTCTGCGGATAGCGCTGCTTGATTCTTAAGTATTGACGTCTGAGCGGAGTTATGGGCATGCCCCTATTTTACTACTTCGCCGACCGATGACAAAGATATACCGTAGAAAGGACTTGGATAGTCTGTTATCCGGATTTGAATAACTTACCCCAGAAGAAGGTGACCACTACCAGCAGCGCCAGGAAAAACAGCCAGAAGGCGATGGCAATGCGTGTTGACACTTTCGCTTTTTCGGCTTCCCACCAGCTTGCCGGATGAATGCCCTGAATGAGAAAGGTGACCACTCCCGCCAGGTTGACGCAGGCAATATTGATGAGAAAAAGCTGAAGCGCCGTCAGCGCCGGACCGAAATATCCGGCTCCCAGCAGTAAGCCTAAAGTAACCAATGGCGGCAGCAACGCCACCGCCACCATAACCCCGATAAGTGTCGCCGAGAGGCCAGTGGTAAACGCCAGCGCACCTGCACTTCCCGATGCCAGCGCCAGCGCGATACTGTCAAGACGGACCTGAGTACCGGCAGCAACCGCCGAGACATCCGCACTTGTACTGACCACGAATCCCAGAATAACAGAAAAGCCTAGCGCCGTGACTATGCCCAGTAGATTAGTCTTCACCGAACTTTTTACCAGTGAAATATCACCCAGGGTCGTAGCCAGAGCCAGAGCCACATTCGGGCCCAGTAAAGGAGCTATGACCATGGCTCCGATTATAATGGCAATGCTGTTATTGAGAATTCCGATAGCGGCTACGATGGATGAAAGAATCACCGTAACGATGTAGACCCACGAAAGCCTGGAGCTATCCAGGACGCTGGTATACAACTCCTCGCGGCTGATTCGGGGTTTCGGTTTCTCCTTGGTCACTGCAGCCGGTTCAGCCCCCTCTGCTTTTTCCGGCTTTTCGGGAAGGGGAATTGTGGCTTCTACATTGATGAGGACAGCCCTGAAGTCCTTGGTATTCTTATAGTGCCCGTGCAGAACATCGAGAACAGATTCTACGTTATTAGCATCGACAAGTGCATTTATCTGGACACGCTCCTCTGATAAATGTTCGGCCCATCGCCCCATCAAGGGCTGCTCTTGAAGCAGGTTGTGTATCTCTTCCTCTATATTTTCCGGTGCTATAATCTCAATAAGCCTGAGTGCCACCGTTTCTCCTGTCTAATTAGTATTGCCCATAAACGGCAGTGTTCCGACTGCCATCAGCTTGCTTATATCGAGCAGGCGTGGGACCATAATCCCATAAAGAAATGACGTGCGTTCACTCCCAGCACTCGTGTGCCGTAGCCGCCTTCCTGTAACACCAGCGTCGGCAAATAAAGCGAACCGATCATCCTGCCGTTAGCCTCGAAATCCCTGGCGCTCAAGCTCCAGGTGCCGGTAGGGTCTCCTTTGGCTGTATCCAGCCCCAGCGCCACCACCAGGAACCGGGGCTTGAAATGTTTTATCCTCTTTAGCGCCTCGGTAAGCACATCGTGGAAGTGCTTGCTGTCTACGTTCTCCGGCAGCGGATAATTAACATTATAACCTTTGCCCTTTCCGATACCTTTCTCATCTTTGAAACCGCTGAAGTAGGGATAAGCAAAGCTCGGATGACCGTGGATAGATACCGTTAAAACATCGGACCGTTCGTAGAATATATTCTGCTGGCCGTTCCCGTGGTGGTGGTCGATATCCAGTATGGCCGTTTTCCCGTTCTTGCTTAAATACTGGGCGGCGATTGCCGTCGAGTTCAGATAGCAGAACCCGCCGAAGGAACGCCGCTCGGCATGGTGACCGGGCGGGCGTACCAGTGCATACGCTACGCGATAACCTTCGAGGATTTTGCGGGCGGCAGTCAGCCCACAGTCCACTGCCCTCTTGGCTGCCAGATAGGCGTTACGGTTCAGAGGGGTAAAGGTATCTATGCAATAATAGCCGGCTCTAAGCGGCAGGTCTTTCGGAGGGCGGGCGGCATTACGAATCGGAAATACGTACGGATAAACTGAGGTCCTCGACTCCAGGCCGGCGCATACCTTTTTCAAGTAGTTAACGAAATTGGCGTCGTGGACCGCGGTGATATACTTTTCCGAAAAGTGCTGTGGTTGAAATTTTTGAAATAGGTCAGTCCTATCCAGTTCCTTCAAAATCGCATCTATCCGCACCGGAGACTCCGAATATCCACGTTCTCTAACATGATGAATAGCATGACGGTCATTTACCAGAAGCGCGATTCGCTGGTCTGCCGGCACCTTGCCATCTACACGTACAGGAGTTTGCTCTTTTAAATATCTCGGCTCTCTTAACTTTATGGGATCGTCGGCAAATGACCCGACGACCTTTTCGATATAACCCGGTGGAGCCACATCTCCGTATTTCCGCTCAAGAATGGCGCGAACGATCTCTCTGGCGGTATCGCGGCGTAACGCTTTGTCCTGTCCCAGGTCGTCATAAATGAGAAAGGGGGGATTATCGCCACCAGTTTTCAAAGGTGTCTCATAAGCAGTATTTATGATGGGACGGGCACCGTATCTTTCGTAAAAACGCAGGCGCGTACCGTTCTGTTTCCTTATTTCGGGATTACGCGATAGAGCAGGGATATCAGGCAGGGACTCGAAAAAAAGACCTATCGATTCCAGATGAAGCGCCTCCTCACGGACCCTCTCGTAAAGAGCTCCGCCTATTCCCCTGCCGGTCATGCGTCTGGCCGTTGAAATAAAATCCAGGAAACAGAACTTAAGAACGGGTTCGTGTAATAGCAGTGCAAATCCCTGAACATTCCCCTTCGAGCCTTCAGCCACAAATAGAAGCGAGCGAAACCGGTATTTGAAAGGATTGCGCAGTTGCTCGGGCAGCTTGGCTATTTCCTGCTTGGACAACAGGTAAAACTGCGTTCGCATAATTTTTTGAACTTGCTTAACCGCTCTATTATTCAGCGGTGTTAAGTCATCATAGACACGGCGTATCCGGAACAAAGGTCATATCTCCTTGGTTATATCCATTCTTACTTTTATTCTACACCGATGTCTTATTTTAAACTAACCCCCGGGAGGTGGAGGTCTTCGAATGAAACGCAGTACGAGCTGGTACAGAAAATAGACGGTCAGTCCGACGGCCATCCACAACAGGCCGGCCCAGCGGCTAAAGGACTGGGTGGCAACAACGACGATCCAGATTACGGATGTAGCGGTCAACCCCAGAAGAGCGGTCAACGGCAGTTTGTTTTTACCGACGGTTACATTCAAGCCCAGCTTAAAGGGCCGGGGCAGGTCCGGCTTTGTAATTCGGAGCCTCAGAATCGCAGCATGAGCCAGGGCGAAACACAGCAAAGACCCGAACACATATAATGCCCCCAGCTCGGCAAAGAAACGTGGATTGGCAAATCCAGGCACCAGCAGTACTAGAGCCACAAGTGAGAACAGTATAATAGATATATAAGGTGTTTTGAATCGAGGGTGAACTCTACCTAAAACTGGCGGTAGCTGATTATGTGAAGACAGGTTGAAAGACAGGCGTGAGATACCGAGAAGCCCGGCATTAGTTGCAGTAAGCAGTATGCTGGCTGCCAGTACTGCCACGACAGGGGCAAATATAAACCGCAATATTTCGGAAGGTAGATTGGCGGCTATGCCGGCTACCGGGTCCCTTGCCCACCCGTTCACCGGGTCCCCCAGCATCTGAGGAGTCATTGCCGAAAGAGCAACTATTGAAATACCGGCAAATAAGACGAGAACCGCCACTATCATAAAAACATAAGCCCGGGGTATTCTCTTTTCCGGCTGCCGCGTTTCTTCTGCCAGCTGGGAAACGGTTTCTACGCCGGTAAAGCACAGTGCCGCTATGGCAATCCCGAAAACCAGGTTCTGGGTCGAGGGCCAGTTACCGGCGCCGAACATATGTTGCACCAATACACCCGGGCTTCGGCTAAGTATAAGCAGGATACCCAGAACAACCAGTGTGATCTGGGTAAGTATATCCGCCCCGATGAATATAATGTTTAGTCGCGACGACTCTCTGATACCGGCGACATTTAGAATCATTAAGAACAGGATAATTCCCATGGCGACCAGCGTATCGACTATCGGGTCATCCAGTATCGGCCAGAAATATGCCAGATATGGCGGTATGGTATAAGCGGATATAGCCATGGTTGCTATGTAGCTGAGCATCAGTCCCCAGCCGGCTATGAATCCAACGAGGTTGCTGATTCCGTGGCGAGCGAAACTGGCTGAGCCGCCGGCTTCGGGTATCATAGCGCCCCCTTCCGCATACGTGAGCGCATTAAATATGTAGATGAGACCGGCTATCGCCAGTACGATGGGAGTGGCACCCAGAGCCACTATGGCAACAATACCTAAGGCATAGTAAATAGAAGAGCCGACATCTCCGTAGCCGGCACTGAACAGGGCAGGTACACCCAGGACTCGTCTCAGGTGAAGTCGCTTTATTCGATACGGCCGAAAAAACCTGTCGCCAGGTTTTGGTCGCCAATGTATATGCATATTATGTTTCTACGCAGGCTAACCAGTTAAAGCGTGGCGAAAATGTTACTCCTTCGGCCTTTCATTAACAAACTCGGAACATCCTGCGGGTCTCTGAGTATTAATTATAACTCGCAGGCAGGCAATGTTAAATAGCCGGCTGAGCTTACGCGGGTCCATAGCTACTGAAGAGGCCACGTTCTGATTAAAGTTTCGGCCTGCAAATTATCTTTTTTTGACTCTAAAGGTTAAGGCCTTATAAGCGTGGCCGTCTTGACTGCAACAGCTGCCCTCAGCGTGTTGCCCATAAAATCGCCAAGCACGTCAGTCGTGAAAGTAAACGATCATCAGATTATCTGACAGGGGGGGGTATTTAAATATCCCGCTACCCTGAAAATTTTGACGAACCATTACTACTCCACTTTAAAAGAGGTACTGGCCTTTTCCATTCCTTCGACATTTATTACTACTTTATAATCGCCCTTGGGCCACTTGTAGTCCGGCAGAAGAGGCTTAGGGTAAGCAGTATTCGTGTAGCCCCGACCCTCTTTGACAATAACTGCTGTCTGCGTCTCCGCTACAAAATTTTTACCGGTAATATTCTCGGAATACGGGTCGCCACCCTCATATATCCATTGCACTTCAAGGTGTGAGCCAGCAGGGAAACCGGATACTATAAATGAGCAATAAAATGCTGTGGCGTTTTCGGAAAAAACGGTTGTGGGATCGACGGGACGGCTGTCAGGAGCTATACTTTTCGACATGGTAACATTAGTTATTGTACCCGTGGCTACGCTGGGCTTGGCACAACCGGAAACCAAAAAAGTCAGCAAAACCAAAACTGCTGAAAAGCTAATTACCAACTTATAACTTAGACTGCTATTCTTCATAAATATCCTCCACAAAGTTCTCATTAGACAATACAAACACAAATTCAAAATGTTAAATAATAAACCCCGTTTTGTCAAACTGTGATGTTGTCATAAAAAAACTTTTGATTAACAGGCAAAAAATATTGACAAATTAAAAAAAGTATGCTAGCTTGTTTTATGAATAATATTTCATCCTTAAAGTTTCATAATTTAATATACAATATAGTAAGAGGAATTAATAAATGACAAGATTGGACGATATAAAAAATCAGGTTGAAGAGGAGGAACCTCCAGGCTTTATCGCTTTGAGGAACGATGTAGCGGTGGAGGAAGAAGAACCTCCAGGTAGCACGGCCGTTACCGCTGGTACGGCCGTTATTAATAAAGTTACTTTTTTCACCAAAAGTTCCCGGGAAAATTGGAACGACTGGGAATGGCAATTTCGTAACCGAATAACCACCGTCGACAAGCTCTCAACAGTAATCCCTCTGACATCCACAGAAAAAACTCAGCTAAAACAGGTAACTGCAATATATCCCCTTTCGGTCACGCCTTATTATCTTTCGCTAATCAACACTTACGACCCCGATGACCCCGTTAGGAAGCAGGCGGTACCCTGTGCCGAAGAGATTACTATGGGCAACATGGGTTTTGAAGACCCGCTGGGCGAAAAACGTGATTCCGTCGTGCCTGGGCTTGTCCACCGTTATCCGGATAGAGCGCTGATGGTGCTCACCGACATTTGCCCCATGCTGTGCCGTCATTGCACACGAAAGAGGGAATGGCACAACGGCGGCTGGGTACGCACACCGGTCGAAATTAAAAACATGCTCGATTACATCCGCCGGCACAAGAATATAAGAGATGTTATCCTCTCCGGCGGCGATCCACTGACTCTTTCTACGCGCAGACTGGAAGAAGTAATATCCAAGCTAAGACAAATCGACCACGTCGAAATTATTCGTATCGGCACCCGCTTTCCGGTGGTACTACCGCATCGCGTAGACAACGAACTATGTGACATGCTGTCCAAATACGGACCCATCTGGGTGAATACACAGTTCAATCATCCCAAGGAAATAACCGAAGAATCGGCGGCAGCCTGTAACCGTCTACTGCGAGCTGGAATACCCGTAAACAACCAGTCGGTGCTTCTCCGCGGTATTAACGATGACGTCCAGACTCAGATTAAACTCTGCAACGGTCTACTCAAGATAAAGGTGCGCCCGTATTATCTCTACCAATGCGATGAGGTGCGCGGCACAGAGCACTTACGTACACCCATAGAAACCGGCCTGAAAATCATAGACGGCATGCGAGGCAGAACCTCAGGCCTGGCTATTCCCACATTTGTCATAGACCTGCCTGATGGTGGGGGCAAAGTTCCTTTGCAACCGAACTATGTTTTGACACAAACCAGAGAAGAACTGGTACTGAGAAACTATCAGGGCCGCTTCGTGTGGTACAGAAATCCCAAACATAAATCAGCACCCGACCAGCCAAACCAGCCAGAGCCAGGCAACATTCCATTTTACGAGGGCTTTAGCGCAGGACAACGCCAGCTACAACCGGTAAAAGTCAGACATGAAAATAGGCCTCGCCTACGACCTTAAAGATAGGGTCATACCGACATCCAGCAACCCCGAGGACGCCCTCGAAGAATATGACTCGCCAGAAACAGTGGAAGCCATTGCGGCTGAAATCGAGTCCCTGGGACACTCTGTCATTAAGCTTGGCGGCGGTAAGGAATTTATCTCTAATATTCTTCAAAACGACATCGACTTCGTCTTCAACATAAGCGAAGGCCTGGGTAACTATAGAAGTAGAGAGGCGCAGATTCCGGCTATCCTGGAGATGCTGGGCATACCCTATTCGGGCTCGGACCCGCAGTGTCTGGCTTTATGTCTGGATAAACCTCTAACCAAAACTCTGGTGGCAACCGCAGGCGTACGCACTCCAGGGTGGTACCTGGTTACAGATTACAGCCAGTTAAAAGACATCACCGCGGCTGATTTGCCTTTACCTGCCTTTATCAAGCCTGCCTACGAAGGCTCGAGCAAGGGAATCCGTCTCGGTTCCAAAGCAGAAACAATAGACCAAGCCTGTGAAACAGCCGCAGGGCTTATGAATCAATATCGGCAACCGGTACTGATCGAAGAATTTATACCGGGCGACGAGATTACAGTAGGCGTGCTGGGAAATGAGCCGCCGCAGATTCTGGGCGTCATGCGCGTTCTACCCAAACAAAGAAACTCTGATTTTATCTACTCTCTTGAAATCAAACGTGACTGGGAGCGACTGGTAGATTACGAATGCCCGGCATGCCTTGAGACAGGTCTAGTCGAAGAAATCACGGACTTGAGCCTTAAAGCGTTCAAGAGGCTGGGCTGCCGTGATTTTGCCAGGATCGACTTTAAACTACACTCTAACGGGTCTCCCTATTTTCTGGAGATAAATCCGCTGGCAGGGCTCAATCCTAAAAGCAGCGACCTACCTATTATGGCATATAAGCTGGGCTGGACCTATCATTCTCTTATCGCAGCCATATTAAATACAGCTCTACAAAGGTATCCGCAGTGCGTCCGAAGATAGCTATTATCTATAATACGCCTGACCCAGAATTATACAGGACAGACTTAGAAAAACAGGCATCGCTTACCATCATGGATTCGGTGGACGCAGTTTACCGGGCTTTAACGGATTCGGGGTACTCTGCTGTCCGCATACCACTCGCGCCGCCACTGGAATCAGCCAAAGAAAGCCTGAAGACTTTGGAAACAGACCTAGTTTTCAATCTCTTCGAAGGCTTCGACGGTTCTCCGGAAACAGAGGCGGCTATTACTAATTATTTGGCTGAGCTTGGCCTGGCTCATACCGGTTGCACCGGAACTGCCCTGTCATTCGGGCTGGATAAAATAAATACCAAAACCCACCTGACAGCTATAGGAGCAGAAACGCCGAGGTATCAGCTGCTGGCTCCGGAAACCATATCCCGATTTCACCTCGATTACCCCTGTATCGTTAAGCCCTATGCTGATGACGGCAGTAACGGCATATCAGAGGAAAGCGTGGTATACGATTTGCCTTCACTGGAAAAACAGGTAACGTACATAAGCCGGCTTTTTAAAAAGCGGGCACTGGTGGAAGAGTACGTCGATGGTCGGGAGTTTAATGTCACCGTAATAGGAACAAATCCTCCCAAAGCCCTGCCCGTATCCGAAATCGTTTATTCACTGCCACCGGATATGCCCAGGATTCTTACATTTTCTGCTAAATGGGACCCGCAAAGCATCTATTTCAAAGGGACAAAGGCCGTTTGCCCGGCTCAGATAGAAGCCCGACTTCAGGAGCACATTGCACAGACAGCACTGCTCGCCTTCAGATTGCTCGGCTCGCGTGGATATGCTCGGGTCGATTTCCGCCTCGACCAAGAAGGTGAGTTAAAAATCATAGAGCTAAATCCCAATCCTGATATATCTCCCGATGCCGGCGCTGCGCTGCAGGCAAGGGCTTCCGGATTGAACTATCAACAGTTTATCGATCAGATTGTCCAACTTGCGCTATAAAGAAATATGCCAGTCGAAATCAGACCGATGTCCCCTCAGGACAAGCCGGCTATATTGCAGATGATGCGCAATATGCCGGAATTCAAACCGGCAGAAATAGCCGTTGCTGAAGAAGTCCTTAACAGCTATCTGCATGACTCGCTCAAGTCTGGTTATTACGTCTTTGTCGCTGAAGCCGGCTCGTCTATTACAGGCTATATTTGCTACGGGCCCACGCCGCTAACAGAAGCGGCCTGGGATATCTACTGGCTGGCGGTGGCTCCGAATCAACAAAATCAGGGTATAGGACAATCCTTGCTGTCATTCGCCGAAGGGGCCATAAAAGAAAAACAGGGGAAAATGGCCATAATCGAAACATCTTCCAAATCTGAGTACAAGGCAACCAGACGTTTCTATCGCAGGCAAAGCTATAAACTGGCCTGTCGCATTGCGGATTTCTATGCTTCCGGCGATGATAAACTGATTTTCATTAAACGGATGGATTAATTTATATATTAAGCCCGGATACCATATTATTTATCTGCTTATACTAAAAGGCGAAGCCATCTTTTTCCTTCAGCGTCTCTCCTGATGTGTCCGAGCTTTAATCCTCTTGATATCTCTTTCAAATCTTTCCCTCGCCTTCGGGAACCTCATGGCTGCGGCAGGATGATATGTCTCTATGTAACTTATACCTTCGAAACGTGGGGTTTCCCGTGCGACTTCACCCATTAGAAAGATGACCTTCGGCCTCACCCGTTTAATTTCTTCTATCAGATATTGCATCCAGTAATCTATCTCTTGCTTCGTTGGTTTCCTGTTTCCGGGAGTCGGCTGTTTGACCACACTGGTAATATACAGGTTGCGCCGGTCGATATTATTTTTTAGCAGTACGCTATTCAAATATTTACCGGACCTTCCGACAAACGGCTTCCTCCGCTTCGCTTCCTCCTTGCCGGGATTTTGCCCGATGAGCATTACCTCGGCCTCGGTGGGACCTTCGCCGAAAACAATCTCTTTACCTGATATTTCCGGTGGCTCCGCTTCCACTTTAATCTACTTAAAGAAGATACTTGAGTTAGTTAGTCAGTCAGCAAATCATGTTTTTGGACGTCTGGCCGGATGCCTTCCCCGCTCCTCCCGCAATATACTTAATACCTCTTCCTCGTCTACGGGTTGGAATCTCAGGTAAAACTGCCCGACTGCTGAGAAAAAAGGAGGCGTGCGCAGGCACACCATTTGATCCACTTCTTCAGCCAGGCGTCTCACTACATCCTCAGGCCCCACTGGAATTGCTGCTACAAGCAGCGCCGGTTTTTCCTGGCGTACCGCCCAGAACGCTGCCTGCGTTGTAGCGCCGGTAGCCACACCGTCATCGGTGACTACGGCTACCTTGCCCTTGAGTGGCACGCGCCGCCTCATACGTCGTATCAATCTCGCGCGACGTTTGATTTCTTCCAGTTGTGCCTGCGCTTCTTCATTTATATATTGCTGACTTACGCCCAGTTCCCCGACTACTTCTTCATTTAGAAAAACCTTACCGCTCTCGGCTACAGAGCCCATGGCGTGCTCCGGATGCCCCGGAGCACGCAGCTTATGCGCCAGTACTATGTCAAGTTCGGCATCCAGCGCTCGAGCCAGTTCCCGAGCTACCACTACACCCCCACGGGGAATACCCAGCACCACCAGATTACGTCCCGGAAGGCTACGCAACTCCCAGGCTAGAAGCTGCCCTACCTCCCGGCGGTCTCTGAAAAGCTCGCCGCTATATGAAACTATACGCACGTTCGCCATAGTTCATCCCGATCCGATGCATAAGCTATCTCCATGATCAGCCTTAAATTATTTTTCAGCCACCAACAAAAATAATACCAGCGAATAATTAAATAGTTATAAATTAGAAAGGTAATCAGTTAAATTTTTATAAACCTTGGTAATACATACCGGTACCATAGTCCTGATAGATTAGTCATATGTATATACAATCTTTTTTATTATTTATATCTGTTGTTAAAGTACTTATATATGCTCCAATGCAATATTTATGATTAATAGTATTTATAGATACTTGACAAGTCATATTAATTTGTTATAATGCTTTTACATTAATAAAAGGGAGTAATGTATATATGGAACAACTACTTACCCCGCAAGAGCTGGCAAAATATCTCAAACTTAATCACACCACCATCATCCGCAAGGCCCATAAGGGTGAGATACCGGCCATCAAGATAGGCAAGCAGTTCCGCTTCGACAAAAATCAGATTGACAAATGGTTGACGCAGCAAATGGTTGGCAGGCAAGCGCAAATTTTAGTCGTAGACGATGAAATTGCGATCGGACAGCTGTTCAAGGACAGCCTGGAGAGAAACGGCTACCAGGTGACGGCGCTTTCAAGCAGCTTGGAGGCTCTCGAAATGATCTCCAGGGCGCACTTCGACCTAATCTTCCTCGACCTGGCCATGCCCGAGATTGACGGCAGCGAGCTATTCCGTCAAATCAGAAAGGTGGACAAGCAGGTCCCCATAGCCATAATAACGGGTTACCCTGACAGCGACTTACTTAAAAAGGCTAAGGAACACGGCCCGTTTTTAATCATGATTAAGCCCTTTACAGGTGATGAAATACTGCAAGCTGCGCAGAACTTCAGCCAATCGTTTAATGGGAGGAAATAGAAAACCCGACTAAATCGTAAATAAAATTGGAGTAACCGCAACTTTGTTATTATTAGCATCTGAGAAATAACGCGGAGGGGATTAAAAATGATTGTAAGTGCGGAAAGACAACAGGACCAGAAAAAGACCAACGGCAGGGTTTTAATTGTAGATGACGAGCCGGCCATCCGCAATATTTTGGCCAGAACTCTTTCAAGCCAGGGGCACCAGCCACAAACTGTATCCAGCGGCAAGGCTGCTTTGGCCTTGCTTCAGGAAAGACCATATGACCTTCTGGTTGCCGACCTCAAAATGAACGGCGTAAGCGGTATAGACCTTTACAAGATTTTAAAGAAGAGATGTCCGGAAATGGCAGACAGGACCGTCTTTATTACTGGTGACATAATGGCCGAGGAAACCAACAAGTTTCTGGCTTCGGCCGGAAGGCCGTATCTAGCCAAACCTTTCACCCCTCAAGAGTTCATGGAAATAATTGATAGTGCCCTTAGAGAAATAATTTAAGGTGGTGCGACTATGATAAAAATCTTGATCGTACTGGAAGAAGATGATGGCATGGATTTTCGAGCTTATGCACTGCAAATTTCAAACAAGTCAAAAGATTCGTCTCCGCGGACTAAATTGCGTTCTATCGAGAATAACAACGCACCTCATGCCGGTGATGCCAACGAGCGGTTATCCCTCACCGGGGATGAAAACAACAACCGCTCCGTCATGCACCAGATGGGAAGACCTCTCGAGACACGGCAGATTTTCATGAACTAGATAATTGTGAAGGGTAAAGACTGGCTATGAGCAACAAAGAAAAAGCTAAAATTTTAATTGTCGACGATGAAATGCGCGTAAGAGAGATCCTCTCGCGTAAATTAAGCGATGACGGTTATGAATGTCTCACTGCGCCGGATGGGAACATTGCTTTAAAAATGTTAAAGGCTACACCTGTTGAACTGGTTTTACTGGACGTTATGATGCCGGGTAAATCGGGCCCCGATGTTTTAAAAGAAATTCACTCTAAATATCATGACACAGCCGTCATTATGGTAACCGCTGTAGCCGATGTGCAAACTGCCATAAGCTTAATGAGAATGGGTGCCTATGATTATATAATCAAACCGGTGGAACTGAACATACTCTCAGTCAGCCTGGACAGAGCCATTGAAAAAAGAAGGCTGATAATCGAAAACAGGGAATATCAGACACACCTGGAACAAAGGGTTGAAGAGCAGACAAAAAAAATACGCCAGTCCTTTCTTAATTCCACCACATCTCTGGCCTATGCGCTGGAAGCCAAGGATAAATATACGCACGGGCATTCGGAGAGAGTGACAGATATAGCGGTAGCCGTTGCCAGGGAAATGACAACCTCGAAAAATATGATTGAAAAGGTGAAGCTGGCCGGCTTGCTTCACGATGTCGGCAAAATAGGAATCAGCGAACTGATCTTGAACAAACCCGGTAAGCTCACTGATGAGGAATGGACTATGGTGAAAGCACACAGCGAAGTCGGAGAACGAATCCTTAGTCCCATAGTCGAAGACAAGGAAATACTTGAAATGGTCAGACACCACCACGAACGCTATGACGGCAAGGGTTACCCCGATGGTGTATCGCAGAAACAAATGACGCAGGGCTCCGACATCACCGTGTTTGCAGAAGCTTACACTAATGTATTATCCCAAGGAGCTATGGCCCTGGCCGTAGCCGATGCCTATGACGCTATGACATCGGACCGGCCGTACCGGCCGGCCATGTCTCCCGAAGCGGCCTGCTCAGAGCTGGTCAGAGGTAGAGCTACCCAGTTCGCTCCAATGATTGTGGACGTGTTTATAACCCTGATAAACAAGGGTAAAAAGTCGAGTCGCTTCAATTCCAAAACAAAAAGGGCGGAGGAGAAGAAGTAATAGTGCACCGGGCCACGGCTCAAAGCCAGCACAAAACCGGGAAGATTTTTTAGTTAAAGGCACCATAAATGAAAAATAGTCATTCAACTGAAACAGGGGCTCAGGAACAAACCCGATATATAGCTAACTTAATCAAACGTGTCTCGCAGCCCATGATCGCAACTTCCGCTGATCGGCACCTGTTACACTGGAATGCCGCTTTTACAAAACTCACCGGCTACAGTAATAAAGAACTAAGCGACCCGATTATCAGCGCCGGTCTGACGGCACCCGAATGGCACGATAGTGAAACCAAAGCGCTGGAAAAATTGCAGCGAACGGGAAAATCTCAGACGTTCCAGAAGGAATATATCCGCAAAGATGGCTCTCGAGTTCCCGTAGAAATACTTATATACCAGCTCATTGAAGATAACGGTAAGGTTCAATACTACATCGGGCTGATTACCGATATCACCGAGCATAAACAGCTAGAGGAAACAGTGCAAAAATCAGAGAGGCACTATCAGGTTCTGGTCGAAAACGCTATCGAGGGTATCGTGGTAATCCAGGACGGTGAAATAAAGTTTGTAAATCCCATCGTCAGCATGGCTACCGGATACTCGTCGGAAGAGATCTTGTCTATGTCATTAAACGATCTGCTGTGCCCTGATAATGAAAAAACAACACTCGAATCGATTAGCAAAGTTGTCGCACCGGGCACGATGCTCATGGTGCCCCTTTTAAAAATACGGACAAAAAGTGGCGGAACTCGGTTGATTGAATCCACCATTGTCCCTGTTATCTGGGATGATAGACCTGCAAACTTAAACTTGCTCAGAGATATCACTGACCGCTACGAGGCTGAGGAGACATTACGTCGATCGGAGAAGAAATATCGGTCCATATTAGAGGATATTAAGGAAGGTTACTGGGAGACAGACCTTGCCGGCAATTTTACTTTTTTCAGTGACCCGATATGTCATCTGCTGGGATATCCCGAGAAAGAGATGATGGGGATGAACTATCGGACCTATACGGGTGCTCAAGATGTAGATAAAGTTTATAAGGCTTTTAATCGAGTTTTTCAAACGGGCAAGCCAATCCGGAACATGCAATACGAAATCATTCTGAAGGGTGGAAGAAAGAGGCTTGCCGAAACCTCTGTTTTTCCAAGGGTTAACGACAAGGGAGAGACAATCGGATTTCGTGGTGTCAGCCACGATATCACCGAGCGCAAGAAGATGGAAGAGGCTTTAAGAGAGTCGGAGGAAAAATATCGGACTATATTAGCGGAGATAGACGATGGTTATTTCGAAGTTGACCTTGCCGGTAATTTCAAATTTGCTAATAAGACATTCTGCAAAAACCTGAAATATTCTCTGGACGAACTGATAGGATTAAATTATAAACAGACGACCTCCCCTGAAGAAATAGACATGCTATTTCATAGGTTCAATCAAGTCTATAAAACGGGTAAGCCAGATAGAAACTTCGATACCACATATATACGAAAAGACGGCACTACAGGAATCACTGACTACGCAATCGGTCCTATCCGAAATAAAAATGGCGATATCATCGGCTTTAGGGGCATCACGCATGACATTACTGAACGCATGAAGATGGAAAACGCTTTAAGTCAGTCGGAGGAGAGGTATCGTACCATATTGGATGACATGGAAGAAGCCTACTACGAGCTGGACATTGCAGGCAACTTCACCTTTTTTAATGCTGCCATGTGTAATCAATTAGGTTATTCCAGGGAAGAGCTCACGGGCATGAACTATAAGGTTTATACGCCCTCGAAGCAAATCCAAGAATTGCGTGAAGCATGGAATAAGGTCTATCGTACAGGCGAAACATTAAAATTCTTCCCTATCGAGAGGCTCAGGAAGGATGGTACGTTAGTATTTGCCGAAAGCTCAGCCTTTACGTTACGTAATGAGAAGGGCGAGATAATTGGCTTCAGAGGAATAGTTCGTGATATTACCGAACGTATAAAGGGGGAGGAGGCTATAAAACGGTCTGAGGAAAGATATCGCACCATAATGGATGAAATGCACGATGACTATTTCGAAACTGACTTGGCAGGTAATTTTACTTTCGCAAACGATGCCCTTTGCCGGAGTCTAGGTGGTAGCGCGGATGAACTGATAGGTTCAGGCTACAAAGATAGAACCGCCAGTAGCGACATCAAAAAAGTCTATGAAGCCTTTAATCAAGTATTTCGTACTGGAGAGCCGATCAGAAACCTTAACTTCAAATTCATTCGCAGCGACGGCAGCAGTGGGATATCCGAGATGTCAGCACTCCCAATTAGAAATCAGAAAGGCGACATAATCGGTTTCCGGGGAGTCAGCCATGACGTAACTGAACGCAAACAGATGGAAGAGACTTTAAGAAAGTCGGAGGAGAGATATCGTACCATATTGGATGACATGGAAGAGGCCTACTTCGAGATGGACCTTAATGGTAACTACACCTATTTCAACGATGCCCTATGTAGCCATCTTGGTTATTCCGCAGACGAATTGATGGGTATGAACTACCGTGTCTATGTTCCGCCTGATAAGGTAGACCATGCATTCGAGATATTCAATCACATTTATCGGACAGGTGAAACTGTTAAAGTTGTCGATGTAGTACAGGTTAGAAAAGACGGAAGGCAAATATTCGTCGAATTATCGGCCTCTCCCTTGAGAAATGAGAATAATGAAATAATAGGCTTTCGCGGTATATTCCGCGACGTCACAGAACGAAGAGCGGATCAAGAGGCTCTTAGACAGTCGGAGGAAAGATACCGCACCGTGCTAGATGACATGGAAGAGGGCTATTACGAAACCGACCTGGCTGGCAATTACACTTTCTTCAATGACGTCATATGTAAGAAGCTAGGCTACTCCAGGGAAGAGTTGATGGGAAAGAACTTTCAAGTTCACACCGATCCCGAGGATGTTGAAAAAATATCCGATGCCTACTATAAATTATATACTACGGGTAAGCCGCTTAAATGGTTCTCCCCGGCACAGATCAGGAAGGACGGAACGCGGATATTTGCCGAGGACTCGGTTTCTCTTCTACGTAACGAGAAAGGCGAAATTATCGGCTTCCGCGGCGTCAGCCGTGATATCACCGAGCGCAAACGGATGGAAGAGGCTTTAAGGCTATCAGAGGAGAGATATCGGACCCTTTTGGACGAAATGGATACACCATACTACGAAGACGACCTCGCCGGTAACTTCACCTTTGTCAACGATGCGATGTGCCGCGCCATGGGGTATTCCAAAGAAGAGTTGATAGGTATGAACTACAAGGTGTACACGCCACCTGAGCAGGTGACAGAGGTATTTCAAGCCTATAGTCAGGTTTATCGTACGGGCAAGACAACCAATGTATTCGCCAGAGAAACTATCCACAAGAACGGAAGAGTATTCCCCGTTGAAACCTCGATACTTCCCTTAAAAGACGACAAGGGTGAAATTATCGGATTTCGAGGCATCAGCCGTGACATCACCGAACGCAAGAAAGCCGAGGATGAAAAAAGACAACTGGAGCAGAAAGCCCAATTTGCGAGCCGTCTGGCATCAGTCGGCGAGCTGGCCTCCGGTGTCGCCCACGAGATAAATAACCCGCTCACCGGAGTCATCGGCTACGCCCATTTGCTGCTAAGTAGAAAAGATATATCACGGGACGTCAGGCGTGATTTGGAGATAATAAATGAGGGCTCTCAGCGCGTGGCAACCATAGTTAAAAAATTGCTGGCATTTGCTCGACAGACAAAGCCTGAGCGCAGATATGTCAATATTAACGAACTCATACGCAACACCCTCGACCTGCGAGCCTATGAATTATCAG
>CAZJID010000029.1:0-21733 GCA_964545945.1 uncultured Dehalococcoidales bacterium | reverse complement strand
ACCGTTTCTGACCGGCTCCTCTTAGTCGGGCAAAGACAAGAAGCAGTCAAAGGTGATACAATAACCAAAGTATTTTTGCCGTGAACCTGACCAATGATTGAAGAGCTTTTACCTGACCTTTACCGCGTTGAAGTCCCATTGCCGAGGAGTCCTCTAAAGGCGCTGAATTCTTATATCGTTAAGGGGCACGGCCGGTTTCTGATTATCGACACCGGTATGAACCGCGAGGAGTGCCTGGTTCCTTTACAAGCGTCATTGAAAAAACTGAATGTCGACCTCGATAAGGCCGACTTTTTTATAACGCACCTGCACGCCGACCACTCGGGGCTGGTTGGCGTCCTGTCTACGGACGCATCAAAAGTATACTTTAACAGGACGGAAGCCGCTTTCGTTGATTTCCAGCCGAAAGAGGACTACTGGAAGAAGCACTTTGTTTTCTATGCCGCCAACGGCTTCCCGGAGGATGAAATGATGAGCGTGTGGCAGGGACATCCCGGCTACCGTTATAGCTCCCGGCGAAAAATCACCTTTACGGTCATGGAGGAAGGAAACCAGATAGAGATAGGGAACTACCTGTTCCGCTGCGTGGAAACGCCGGGGCATTCGCCGGGCCACATGTGCCTTTACGAAGCTGATAAAAAAATACTTGTCTGCGGCGACCATATTCTCTTCGATATCACACCCAACATAACCCACTGGGAGCAGCTGGACAATTCGCTCGGGCATTATCTGTCGAATCTGGAGAAGGTCTATGCGCTCGACGTCAGCCTTATTTTGCCCGGGCATAGAAGCATCTGGAACGACCACCGGAAGCGTATCCGCGAGCTGCAGGAGCACCACCGGAACAGGCTGGCCGAGGCGCTATCCGCAGTAAAAGAGGGCAGCAAGACCGCCTGGGAGGTGGCTCCGTATATTACCTGGGACATTGACTGCAACTCATGGGCGGAGTTTCCTTCGGTCCAGAAGTTCTTCGCCGTGGGGGAGACCATCGCCCACCTGGACTACCTCGTTTCGGAAGGTAAGGTGCGGAAAGAGATGAAAGGCCGTCAGTTGATTTATTCACTGGCATAACCAAACAATATCGTTTAACATATAAAAGAATGAGCTATCGAGGTTATCGTTCACAAAGCATAGTGCCCGTCCTGGCCATAATAATCCTGTGCTTTCTGGTATACATAGGTACCGAAGTAGCGCGTGTTATGGGCCATAACTGGGTTCCTATTCTTGGTCTACTAACCGCCACATTTTTCCAACGACCCTGGACAATCTTGACCAGTATCTTTATGCACGATCCTAGTAGTGTATGGCACATCCTGTTCAACATGATAACGCTCTATTTCTTTGGCACATTTCTAATCAGGCTGGTCGGCACCCGCGATTTTCTCATCATATACTTCGTTGGTGGTATCGTGGGCAACATCTTTTTTATGCTTTTTGCTATTTTAGCTTTAATAATGAATCCTAGCTCTGTCTTATTTTATACATATGTTATCGGTGCCTCAGGTGCCATATTCGCGCTGGGAGGAACACTGGCGATTCTGACGCCCCGGCTGCGCGTGTTTGTTTTTCCTATACCCGTTGCCATGCCGCTGTGGGTAGCCGTAATAGGCGGTTTCGTTATCCTGTCGTTTGTAGGAGGCGTGGCCTGGCAGGCGCATCTCGGCGGACTGGTTACCGGCCTATTAGCCGGTTTTCTCCTGCGCCGGCGAATACGTACGCCATACTCTTAATCTATTCGAGGAGCTATGCCGAGTCGGTTATGCACTAAGACGGGCTTACACCGTCTCCTATCCTCGCTCGAAACCTCAACCGGAGATTTTTTTACTGTCTATGTGACTCCGGACTCTTTCCCCGAGTATATCGACACACTGACAGCCGGCGGTAAATATGCCGACCGGACCGCGGAATTAAAGCAGGCGGCGAAGACGGACGAAGTGGTCGATAACTTAGCCAAGTACGGCACCGGAGCTGCCATCTTCTGGAGTGGGGCCGATAAACACATCGTGCTGCCCTCTTTCCCTGTGACCATGAACCGGAAATCCGAAAGCGAGCTCGACCTTTCGCTTTTACGCAGTATTATCGACCGGAAGTACCTTATCGGCGTAATCATGGTGACCTGGGGCTGGTACGCATTGGGCATGTTCGACGGCAACAGCCTGGTAGAATGTAAGACAGGCACGGGCTACATTCACAAGGAGCACAAAAAGGGCGGTCGGAGCCAGAAGAGGTTTGCCCGCCGCACCGAGGAGCAGAAAAAGGATTTCCTGCGGCGGGTCGGCAACAGGATCGAAGAGAGGTTCGGCGGTTATCTGCCCGACCGTATCTTTTTCGGCGGCAACAGGCTTATCCTTAAACCGCTGATTCAGGAAAGTAGATACCTGCAGACCAGGACTGATAAAATATCGCCGCGCACTATTAATGTGAGGTATGCCAATAGAGAAGCGCTCGTGGGCAGCCTGGCGGAGATAAACAAGTCGCTGGTCATAACTTTCTGAAATAATATAAACGTTAATTTAAGGAGGTAAGGCATGAAGAGTAAATTTTGGTGGTTGGCTGTGGCTATGTTATTGGTCGTAACCTTATTGCCGGCATGCGCACCCGGCTCCGTCAAGGTACCCACGCCAGCTAATATTAAGCCTATCGTTTTTGTACATGGTTATGCCGGCTCGGCGTCCCAATTCGAGTCGCAGGCCATGCGATTTGCGAGCAACGGGTACCCTGCCAAATATATTACAGCCTTCGAATACGACACGTCCAAAGGTCTAACTCCTCAATTTCCCATGGAAGAGATTAATGCGGGTCTTGATGCGTTTATAGATGCCGTTCTGAAAGACACGGGTGCCGACAAGGTTGACCTCGTGGGGCATTCTCTGGGCACAATGGTGTCTCAGACGTACCTGAGAAGCTCTCCGGAGCGTGCTGCCAAGGTAGCCCATTATGTTAACATCGACGGCCAGGCTGGTGCCGACCTACCGGGTGGAGTGCCCACGCTGGCTTTTTGGGCCGGACGGCGACCGCCCGGATTTCCGCCGGCGGGTGAGATAGTAGGAGCCACAAATGTTAGTCTTCCCAACGTGACTCATGTAGAATGTGCCACCTGCGCCGAGACATTTGCCGAGATGTTCAAGTTCCTTACCGGCCAGGCAGCGGCAACCGATAATATTTTGCCGGAGCCTTCCGGTAAAATTCAGCTTGCCGGAAGAGTGGTTATTTTCCCGCAAAATATAGGAATAGACGAGTCGGATGCCACTTTACAGGTGTGGGAAGTAAACGGCAAGACCGGAGCCAGAATGACTAGCCAGCCCCTGGCGACTTATCCCATGGCAGGGACTACCGGAGACTGGGGACCTTTTGATGGCAAGAGCGGAGTAAACTATGAATTTTGCCTGGTACGCGACGCTTTTGACACTCATTACTATTTTGAGCCTTCTATCAGAAGCGATTACTTGATTCGCCTGGCCACAGAAGAAGCGGGGGGCCAAGGGCTCAGCAGTCACATGGATGCCAGCGACCGCCAAAGTAACCTGTTAATTACGAGGAACAAGGAGTTCTGGGGCGACCAGGGTGCTGACAACGACGTTCTCACTATTGATGGCACCAATGTAATCACTCCCAAAACATGCCCGCTGAACAAACTCATAAATGTTATATTTGTTTATGATAATGGCGCAGATGGGGAAAGCGACCTCTCAGAACCTACTCCTTTTTTCTTTAACGCCATTTCCTTTTTCATGACCGGGGTCGACCTTTATATCCCCGCGGCTGACCCTCCAGATGGAACAATATCGCTGGTGCTTACGTCTCGGGGCGGTGGTGGTAAAACACAGGTAATTAACATACCCAACTGGATATCTACGAAGCATAGAATCGGAGTTTTGTTTAACGACTTCGTCCAGGCTGAGTGAGTCTATAGGGCGCAGAAGATATAAAGATTGTTGAGGATAGTCCGATTACGTCCGGACTAACTCCAAAAGCTCGAAGTGCGCTTTATCGCTGGGCAGCCGGACTGCATCCGTACCCAGTATTTCGAAGATGATTACCTCTCCCACCAGCCAGGTGGTTACGCCGGGGCGCAGGCAGCCGGTGGTGGTCTTTCCCGCCCTGCCCAGCGAGGCATGTATATGCAGCGATGGTTTTCCTGCCTTATCGGGTGCGATTATGCCGATGCCGACCACTTCATGTACGCCGTCTACAGGTACCAGCATGGCTTCCGGGGGCATCTCGTTTGACCGGCGCGGGCCAACGACCACCTGTCCCTCACCAATGCCGCCGAGCAAAATGACCTGCCCCACCGAAATTTTCTTTTCTTCGGCGAAACGCTCGATACTGGCCGGTAAAATATCACCGTCTTCCAGCCGGATTATGAACACGCGGCCAAGCTTTCCTTCCGATGCCTTCATGATAGACCTCCTTTATGCCGGCGGATGGACTTTTTGATATTTACGCGCTTCTGTCCGATACTGCTTTACGTATTCAGCAAGAAGCTCACGTATGGGCAGATGATAAGGGCACCGCTCCTCACATTCGCCGCACTCGGTGCAATCGGCTGCCTTCTCCACGACCTGCCCCCAGAATCCAGAGAACAGGTGCTCCGGAGGCAGACGTCGGGCCAGGCTGGGATACATCATTACGGTTGAAATCATTATGCCTTCGGTGCAGGGCTGGCAGTAATCGCAGCGGTGACAGAATTTGGTGCCCAGCTCCTCCTTAAGTTTTTGCATCTCTTTCTTTTCGGCAGCAGTAATCGTTTTCGGGCCTTCCAGTATTCCGACAATTTCCTCTATCTCGGCAACCTTTTCTATGCCGGGTATGGTAACGATGTCAGGAAACTGGAACAGGTATTTGAAGGCGATTTTAGCGTTATCTATCATGCCGCCAGACAAAGGTTTCATGACGATAAAGCCGACGTCGTTTTGCTTTGCCAGCGGTATCAGTTCATCGGCGGCTTCGGAGGTGACGAAGTTAAACGGGAACATGATGGTCTCGAACTTCCCTGATTTAACGGCTTCTTTGGCCACGTCTATCTGATGAGAAGTGATGCCGATGTGTTTTACCACTCCTTCGTCCCTGGCTTTTTCCACCACCGCCATCGGCCCGTCGGATGCCAGCGCCATGTCCAGGGAGGCAAAATCGCTGACGCCGTGGAACTGGTAGAGGTCGATATATTTCACGTTAAGCCGTACCAGGCTCAGGTTGAGGTGCTTTTCCACGCCCTCGGGCTTCCGAGAAGTGGACTTGGTGGCCAGAACCAACCCCTCGCGCCGGCCGGCTATGGCCTTGCCGATGCGCTCCTCGCTGGTGGTATAGGCATTGGCCGTATCGAGGAAGGTAATGCCGAGGTCAAGGCATCTTTTAACCACGGCCACGGCATCTTCCTCGGTGAGCCTCTGGATAGGTATACCGCCGAAACCCAGCCGCGATACCTGCAAACCGGTTTTGCCTAGTCTTATCTTTTCCAACGGACTGCCTTGGCTAAATTGATTGACTTCGGGTAATTGTACCACTTCTTCAGTGCGAGATGCTCCGGGCCGGGTTGCTGTTCACCTTGACATAGCTTGAGTAACACCATTATATTTTGAACGATAGACCAAATAAGAGGAGGGGCGATGAAAAACGAACTACAGAAACTCATAGGCGAACTAACTGAGAGCTATGGCAGGTGGTTTCTCGATGAACATCGTCTGGCAGACGGTAGAATGTCGGATAATCTATTTCCGTACCGACAGTTGTTTTCGCCCATCCAGGTAAACAGTGTCAAGTTAAAAAACCGCATTGTTATGGGTCCCATGGGCAACGTCGGTTTAGGCGATGAGACGGGCCGCCCGAATAATAAGATGATTCAGTACTTTATAGAACGCGCCCGTGGTGGTGCCGGCCTAATTACTTCTGGCTTGGTGTTGGTCAGCTATAATGTTGAGGCTGCCGTAACAGAGCCCGGCGGCCTCAGTTTGCTGCCGCGAATCGACCGCTCGCGCACCGTCTTCCCCGGATGGAGAACGCTGGCCGAGGGTGTGCACGCCTACGGAGCCAAGTTTTTCATTCAACTGAGCCCTGGCCTTGGCCGTGTGGCTTCACCCGAATGTCTGGTGAAAAAATTCAGGCTGCCCGTATCGGCCTCGTGGAACCCGAATTTCTATATACCGGCCATTCCCTGCCGTCCGCTGCGTGATGGGGAGTGCTCGAAGATAATTAAGAATGCGGGGCAGGCAGCGGCGGATGCCAAGGCGCTTCTCATTGACGGAGTCTATCTTCACGGGCACGAAGGCTATTTGCTGGAGCAAATGTCAAATACTGCTTTCAACCGACGGAAGTTAGGGCGCTTTGCCGACTGGCAGGCCTTCGGCATAGAACTGGTGAAGCATATAAGACAGCGATGCGGCACTGGCTATCCCATAATGTATCGCATCGACCTGTCGCTGGCCCTAAATGAGACCTACGGACAGAGATTAAACACCGTCAAAGCATTGAAGAAGTTTGCCAGGGAACGCACGGTGGAGAAAACGCTGGACTATATGGCTAACCTGGTAAAGGCCGGGGTGGATATGTTCGATGTTGACCTCGGTGGCTATGACAATTGGTGGCTGCCACATCCGCCCACGCCGATGCCCCCGGGATGCTATTTACCCGTGGCCAGGCTGGTTAAAGATTATTTTGCCCGGCAAAATATCAAGTCGAACACGGGATTGCCGGTACCCATTGTAGGAGTTGGTAAACTGGGATATCCCGACCTGGCGGAACGAGCCTTGCGCGACGGGTTGTGCGACATGGTCATGCTGGCTCGCCCCTTGCTGGCCGATCCCGAATGGCCCAATAAAGCTTACGCAGGTAAAGTAAAAGATATTTGCCCCTGCATCGGCGACCAAGAAGCCTGTCTGAACGAATTTATAGAGGGCGGACATCCACAATGCGCTGTGAACCCCCGAACCGGATTTGAAGATGTAATATCATGTGAACTCAAGCCCGCAGTCTCGGTAAGGAAAGTTGCCATTGTCGGAGCCGGTCCGGCGGGGATAGCCTGCGCCTGTACAGCAGCGCGGCGCGGGCATCATGTGACATTATTTGAAAAACTGAATAAAGTGGGTGGTGAGCTAATCCCGGGCTCGGTCCCTAAATTTAAGTATGATGTAGCCAACTATCTAGGTTATCTGGAAAACCAGCTGCAGGAAACAGCGGGAGGCTACAAGTTAAAGCTCCGCCTGACCACAGAAGCCACAGCGGCACTTCTCAAACGGCAGAAGTTTGATACCATCGTCACCTGCACCGGAGCTCAGCCTGTAAAATTGGCCGTTGAGGGAATTGAACTACCACATGTATTGCAGGCGGTCGACTTACTGCGCGATACCTCACTATCAGCGGCAGCCAGGAAGGTAGTGGTCATCGGCGGTGGTTCCCTGGGTTGTGAAGTAGCCTATATGCTGGCTTATGAGATGAAAAAACAGGTTACCATCGTAGAGATGTTACCTTATTTTATGAATGGCGTCTGCACGGCAAACCGCGGTTATCTGATACATTATCTGGAAGAGGCGGGGGTGAATTTGCTAAATTGCGCCAGCATGCAAAGTATTGGTAGTAAGACAGTTAAAATTCGCCATAACGTGTCTTCTACGGTTCCCGACCCGTACAATACATGGTCTCCGATACTGCCTGAAAACGTCGTAAACCCGCTGGCCAAAAAGATTAAGGTGGAGGAAAAAGAATTGGAGCTGAAGGCAGACCTGGTAGTGGTAGCCGTTGGACTGAAACCGGATGACGGACTGTTTGAGGCGTGTGTAAAGCAGCGCGTGGCTCCTGAGATACATAATATCGGCGATTCATCCAGCGTGGGTAAGATTTTCGAGGCGACAAAGGCCGGATATGCTGTTGGCAGGATAATATAGTTTATCTGCTTATTTACTATTTAAATAATTCGTTGACTTGTGTAAATCATATTGTTATATTGGAGAGGACTACGACCCCAGGGAAATTAGCAGATAATAAATAAACATATGAAAAAGTGGGCCTGCGTTCTAATAATTTCATTACTTTCCGTGCTGGCTGCGAGCTGTGCACCGAAGGCGGCTCCGCCTGCTGCCGCGCCGGTTATCATCAACGTGGGATTGCCGACGCCACTGAGCAATCCGGATATACCCTGGGGCCGGGCCAACATAGAACCCTACCAGCTATGGCTGGATTTGTTCAATAAGAAGGGGTTTGAGGTAAACGGTAATACTTACAACTTCAAGCTGTTTACGGCCGATGACCGGGACTCGCCCGAGGGCGGCACTGCCGCCGCCAAACAACTTCTGTACGAAGACGGCTGCAAGTTCCTGGCCGGGCACTGGAGCTGGAGCTATGACGCCATATCGGCCATTACCAATCCGGCTAAAGTTATTTTTGTGACCAGGGACGGCGGCGGCATCGTCTATGATGCCGCGACCCAGCCTTACAATGTTTTCGGCACGCCAGCCAAAGAGGAGTGGGTCAACCAGGTGCTGGCAGCGCATGAGAAATTCCCCGGAGTGAAATTCGGCATACTGGAGCCTGACTCAGGCCTCACCCAGTCCGATATAGAGCAGATAAACAGGCAGTCCTTCGACCCGGCGGGGCTGAGCTACCAGTGGGAGATTTTCCCGGCCGGTACCACCGACTTTTCTACGTATATAAAGGAGTTTGCCGGCGGCGGCTGCGGTCTCGTTTATATGGACGCGGGTATAGATTCGACTTTGCCCTTCTTGAAACAGCGCTGGAACATGGGTTATGAATGGCCGGTGGCCCAGGCAGGCGGCCTGGCAGAAACGAGTGTGTACATAGATGCCGACGGCTATGATGCGGCCCAGGGCTTGATTGGCGGCTATTTCGGCATCTGGGACTTCAAGGAAACTAAAGTGAATCCTGAATACGTGGCCATGTGTCAGGAAGTTATGCAGACCCTGTCCGATAAACAGGGAAGTCCGTATACATACACCGACTGGATAGGCTGGCTGCCGTCGCACCTATTGATTCTATCCCAGGCTATGCATAAGGCCGGAACTGTGGACGATACCGACGCCATCATGGAGGCTATCCGCGGCGGCACATTCGACACCACGGCGGGCAAGTTCACCATGTCCGGCGAAAAAAGGTACGGTTCTCCGATAGTCTTCGGCTGCCCCTGCGCCATCGGTATTATCGATGGCAACACGGCGGTATATCTATCCGAGCATCCGCTTAAGTCCATCCCGTAGAGACAAAACAGCTTAAGGGATGGCTTATTGGTATAAAAAAGTACTGGAGGTGAATAATGACGCAGATTTATCGAGCGCTGGGTATTACGCTGGCCGTTATCTTACTGACTTTATTTACTTCGGCTCCCGTACTGGCAGCCGACCTTCGCAGCGGCGACCGTATCACCGTCGCCAGCGGCGAGGTGATTGACGACGACCTTTACATAGCCGGCAGCGATATTACTATCGACGGCACGATAAACGGCGACCTGGTGGCTGTCGGCAACACCATTACCGTTAACGGTACGGTCAACGGAAGCCTGATTGCCGCCGGCCAGACGATCAACGTTAACGGCAATGTCAGATATGCCGCCCGACTGGCGGGACAAACGATCAACGTCAACGGCAAGGTCGATGGCGACCTCGTAACTTTCGGCAGCCAGATAAATATCAGCAGCCAGGCCGAGGTAGGGCGTGATTTTCTCTTCGGTGCCAGTAATGTCCGTGTAGACGGTCAAATTGCTAGGAATATCAAGGGAGGCGGCAGCCAGGTGGATATTTCAGGCGGAGTGGGAGGAAACGTGGACCTCACGGGTAATAAACTGACAGTGGCATCTACAGCGGACATCCGGGGGAATTTAACCTACAGAAGCCAGAACGAGGCCGATATTCAATCGGGCGCTCAGATAGGCGGTGAAACCACCCATAACATACCGGAAGCTAAGAAACCTTCACCGATGGACGTGGTAGGCGGCAAGGTACTGGGTTTCCTGATGGCGTTTGTTATAGGGCTGGTTATTGTGCTGATTGCACCCCGGAGGTCGGCCTCAGCCGCTGATGCCATACGAAATAGGCCATGGGCTAGCCTGGGCTGGGGGGCGGTCATTCTGTTCGCCACTCCGATCGCAGCTATACTGGTGTGCTTTACCGTCATCGGTATTCCGCTGGGACTGATTGCGCTGGCTTTATATGCCATAGCTATTTATATCAGCCAGATATTTGTGTCTCTGTTCGTGGGCAGGTGGATTTTAGTACGATTCCGGGGTATCGAGTCCAGAGGAATCATGATAGGAGCCTTGGCGCTTGGTCTATTCATTCTCACACTGCTGAGATTCATACCTTTCCTGGGCTTCTGGATTGGACTGGCCGTAGTCCTATTCGGTCTGGGCGCTGTTCTGGTATCAGAGACTACCCTACGAAAGCAGGCGAGTTAAACCCGGGCGATACTGGCTTCTAATTGGTCCCGGGCGGGTTTCCGGACAGGATGCCTTTGATTAATCGGTAGAACTCTTCTGGCTCTTTGCCTATGGATAATGCCTCCATGGGGCACATTGCCGTCTGGTCGGGCTTCTGGATGCAGGGCACGGTCCGGGTCAAGTGATATCTTATGCCTCTTTTGCCCAATACTTCGGCGGCGAGCTGGCTGCCCAGGGGACTGTAGACCTCACGGCATCTTGCTTTGACACAGAGGAGGGCGGCGGCGCGACCCAGTATTTTATCGAAGATAACCACCTTCCGGTGACGGGAGCCGTGCTTCTCCAGGTATTCAATCAACGGCAGCAGCCTCTCTTTGTCGGAGGCGAAGATGAGCTTATTGCCTTTATAGACGCGGAGAGTATCACTGCCGGCGACGAATTTATCGAATAAGGGTGTATACACTATGTTTGTTTAGCCTTCGTGTCTCCGTCCGCTAATTTCCCAACCAGCCAGACGATGGCGGGTATAAAGGCCAGCTGTATTACAATGCCGGGCCAGCCCTGTTGGACCGTCGACCAGAAAGAATCCAGCGGACCTGCGGCCACGCCTAGCGGGCTATAGCTTTGTCCGGCAATGAAATATATGATTGAAATCGCCGACAGTAACGCCAGGCGGCCGCCTATCATGGCGCCCAGCAACGACCATACCGTCCGCAGGTGAAATTTTTCGCGCAGAACACCGGCGATAAGACCATAAGCCGAAAGCTCGATTACGACCTGCGGCAGAATGTTTACGGCCGGCATACCCGAGACGAAGTAGCTGACAGCTGGTGTGAACAGTCCGACAAGCAGGCCGGCCCGCCAGCCGAACAGCAGCCCGGCGAGTATTACGAAGATGTGCATGGGCAGAAAAGTCGGTCCGGCCAGATGAAACTGGTGGAAGACCCACGGTACCGCCACAGCCAGCATAACGAAGGCGGCAGTTAATAAATAGCTGCGTACGTCCTTATATCTTAAGGCTGAAATTAAAGACCTGGGTTGCGCAAAAGCGATTCTGTTAATCATAGTTCGTATCTCCTTCCGGCATAGCCGTTATTTAAATTTCTTGGTTATCGTTGTTTGAGCAGCGTATCGCTGACCTCCCTGGCAAAGGCTTTGCTCTCGGGGTCGTCGGTGATAAGCTGAATTTCATCCGGTGAGTTTATGCCCAGGCCCAGCTCAACGGCTCGGGCGATTTGCTCCTGCTCGAAGATGCGCCCCTGGCTCACCTCCGGCGTGGTGCCGAACAGACGCAGTATGGCGACACCGACAGCATCTATGGCCACGCGCTCGTCGCCGGCCAGTATCACGTTTGTCTTGACACGTGTCCCCTGGGCCGGCCCGCCCTTGGTGAAGGCGTCGACGCCATCGAGAACCACCAGGTCGGGAGAATATGCGGTATTTATTTCGGCGATGAGCTGTCGCATGTGGGGCGAAGTATGCAGTTCCTGCATATAAGGATAGCCCTTGCCAGCCACCATGCCCACCGAGTTTTTAAGGGAAAGCGTGAAGTGCCCACCAAAGGCATGTGCCTTCAGACAGCATGTCTGCACGATAGCTTCGGCCTCAGTGTAAATGCGGGGAAAAAGAAAACCGTCTTTCCAGTGGCCGTCCCTGGGATGGAAGTGTACCCAGCCGTCGGCATCGAGCTCCTCGAGGTTAACGATATCGAAACCCAGCTCTTTTGCCAGCTCGAAGGCACCCTTCTCTTTCATAACCCGTTCCGTGGGGTCCATCGGCCCGCAGCGCTCGGCGAGGGTGACAGTTTTGGCACCCATCTGCTTCAGTGTCAGGACTAGAGCACGCAGCGTATCGGTGTGGGTTGAGCCCGGGGTCGGGTCGGAGGTGTTAAAATTAGGCTTGAGTACGACTGCTTTTCCCTGCACCGGATTGGACTTGAGCAGAGAGATGGCCCTGGGCACGCCTTTCAGACGGTCCGAGGTGCGAACGAGACCTACCCTGGCCAGTAATTTTTCATGGGTATGCCGCTCTAATTTATCCTGGCTTGCCATCTTCTCTCTCCAAACGTACTCCCTGAATATATTTTAGCTGACACATCCCGAAGCGGTCAAAACGCCTATACTTCTGTCATTGCGAGGCCATTCAAAGAAGGCCGTGGCAATCTCATCCTTATTACCAGCGTTTTTTGTATGAGCTAGTCTTGACAGAGGGCTAAGAAGCTAATACGATTCCTTTAGGGGGTGCTGCTATGAAAAAAGTCGGAATACTGTTTATCGGCCTGCTCTTTATACTGGTGGCCGTGGCCGGCTGTGCCCGAACAGGGCTGGAAACCATGACACCACCGAAGCAGACTGCGCCTCCGTTAACTGGTGATATGTCATTTACCTTGACTAGTACCGCCTTTGCCGATGGGGCAGAGATCCCGGTTAAATATTCATGTAACGGGCAAAACATATCGCCGGCGCTCGATTGGTCGGGCAGCCCGGCGGGTACAGCCTCGTTTGCTCTGATAATGGATGACCTGGATGCGGTTTACACGCACTGGGTTATCTTTAATTTGCCGCCTGACATACAAGGCCTGCCGGAAGCTGTCCCCAAAGACGAGGAGTTGGCTGATGGAGCTTTACAGGGGAAGACCGGCTCCGGTGGGGTCGGTTATCCGACCGGTTATTTTGGTCCCTGCCCGCTGAAAGGCCCTCCTCATCACTATCGCTTTACTTTGTACGCACTTGACACATTGCTGGATTTAACTGCGGGCGCGTCCAAAGCGGAGTTGCTTCAAGCTATTCAGGGGCATATACTCGGCCAAGCGCAACTGATAGGCATTTACAAGAGATAATACCATAGCCTGCTGTAGACTCAGAGCATTCGTCCGTCTAATTTTAGATTTCGAAGAGACTAAGAGACCGATTATTGACATATATGTACCTCGTATGGCAGAGTACTCACAGTAACCTCAAGGATATTTGCCATGCGAAAAGTGGCCATTGTTTCAGATAGCGTCTGTTCTCTGCCGCCAGATATACTCGGTAAATACCACATCAGAATCGTTCCGATGGAGATAATCTATGATGGTAAGAGCTATCGCGACGGTATCGACATTACTCCGAACGAAGTCTATAAGATAATGCGTCGGAAAGAAAACTTACCCACCACTTCGACGGCTTCACCCGGAGACTTTTTAAATATCTATCGGGAGTTAAGCCGAGAGGCAGAAAGTATACTTTGTATCACCGTAACCAGTTTACAGAGCAAGGTATTCGAGGCGGCATCGGCAGCTAAAAATATGGCGAAGGAAGAGATGCCGGAAACCAGGATTGAAGTTTTCGACAGCCGCTCGGTCGCGGCTGCCATGGGGTTCATAGTCCGGGAAGCTGCAAGGATGGTCGGTGAGGGGGGTGGCATAGATGAGGCGATGGAAACGGCGCAGAAAATGATGGGGAAGGTAAATTTTCTGGCCATGCTGGACACGCTTTATTACCTGGCGCGGCTCGGCCGCATTGCCAAGGCAGCAGCCTGGGCTGGGTCGATACTGGATATGAAACCTGTATTGGAACACAACCCGTCCATTGGCGAGACCATGCCGGTGGCGCGCCCCAGGACTAAGAAAAAAGCCATAGAGCGTATGCTCGAGATAATGGCCGAAAGAACAGGCAGTTCACCGGTGCACGTTATGGTGCAGCACGCCGACGAACTGGAAGAGGCAAAGAAGCTCGCTGCCGAAATCGAGTCGCGCTTTAACTGTGCCGAGATGCTGATAACCGAGTTCTCTCCGGTCATGGGAGTACATACCGGGCCGGGCCTGCTGGCTGTCGGTTTTTATACCGACTGACTGTGGTAAAAAAGGACATCGCCTGCTATCATGGAAATATAGAGACCTTGTGTATTAAAAAAGGAGGGTTGAAATGGGACTGATTACACCGGAGGAATATAAAAAGAGCCTGAAAGACGGCAGGGTGGTGTACTATGAAGGCGAGAAAGTCGAGGATATTACCACGCATAAGGCATTGAAGGTATGTGTGGAGACTGCGGCTCTCGACTACAAGATGGCGGAGATGCCGGAATATAAAGAATTGGCTACGGTTAAACTTCCGAAGACCGGCGAGCTGATAAGCCGGTATTACTATACTCCCCAGAACGCAGAAGACCTGCTCAAAAGGCACGACTTGATGGTTACGGCGACGCGGCTGGGCGGCAGCGTAATTCCATTTATTCACGATATCGGCGCCGATACTTTGAATGCGGTGAACATAACGGCCAAGATGATGGGGAAGAAAGAATATACCGAGCGGGCGGAAAACTATCGTTACTACCTGCAGAAGAATGATTTGAGCGCGGCCTCGGCCGTCACCGACGTAAAAGGAGACAGAATGGAGCGGCCTTCTTCTCCGAAGCAGGCGCATCCGGACTATTATGTCAGAGTCGTGGACAAGGATGACAAGGGCATTACGGTTAGAGGCGCCAAGGCGCACATCACGGCGTCGGCTTACACCAAAGAGCTTTTTGTTATCCCCTGCCGGAACATGACGGAGGCGGATAAAGACTATGCGGTGGCCTTCGCCATTCCGGTAAATACCAAAGGCATTAAACAGATATGCCATCCCATCACCTGGCATTATGGCCCACTCGAGTTTCCCGTAGACCTGCCCGTCAGAAACCACACCGACTCGATGATCATTTTTGACGATGTGTTCGTCCCCTGGGACAGAGTATTTCTGTGCGGAGAATGGCAGTACGCCATAGCCCTGGTATACCACTTCGCCTACCTGCACCGGCATACGGCAGCCAGCTACAGGATACCCGTGTCCGAGGCCATGCTGGGAGCGGCTCAAGTTATGGCCGAATACAACGGTATAGATAAAATACCGCATATACGGGAGAAGATAACCAATCTGATAATTTATGTGGACACGCTGAAATCGCTGGCCCGGGCTTCATGCATGGACTTCGTCGTCCACGAAGGCATTCCCATACCGAATCCGGTAATTTCGAACATAGCCAAATATCACTTTGCCGAGAACTTACATAATTGCATCAAGATAATTGAGGATATCGCCGGCGGCCTGCTCATAACCGTACCTACCTACAAGGACTATCAGAACCCGGAAACGAAAGAGTACATGGACAGATACCTGGGGGGCAAGGCAGGCATACCTACCGAGGACAGGCTCAGGATAATGCAGCTTATTCGCCGAAGGCTGGCAACGTTTGAGACAGAGGTCCTAGCCTTACATGCGGAAGGCTCGCTCCAGGCGCAGCGCATGACGATTTATGCGGAGAGGATGGCCGAGGTCCAGAAGTACAAGGGCTGGGTGGAGACGGCGGCCGGAATTAAGAAGAAGTAATATATCTGAAGAAAAATTAATAAAGAGCGCTACCTTCTGCTTCCATACCGAACCCGGGCCCACACCGCCCCGTTCCCCCGTGGGTCTGGATAATCCCCTCCGGCGGCCTGGCGGTGGGTGTGTTTCTAGTTGTTCTAATTCTCCGGCGGTTGCTCTAATACGATTCCAGACCTATATTGATTTCACAAATTCCCACTAACCCGGATGCTTTGCCATTTTTAATCAGTTTATTATTGAACAATACGTCAGAAAGTTACATCTCTCCGATTTCGAGAAGTGCAGGTGATGTTGGAATATTGTGAATAAAGACAACACTGCTGGGCGGCAGACAATGGAAATCAACTTGTCCGAAGGACAGCTCCTATTTCTCTCTCGTATGAAAACGGGGTACAATACGAGGCTGGACAGAATCAAACTTATGCCTGTTCCTTACTAATATCTATATTTACCTCGGCAACAGCTTTATAAATGAGTTTATACGCTTCTGCCGCCCACTGCGCAGGATATTTGTCCTCTCCTATTTTAGCGGGCAAATTTATCTTACCTAAAAGTGCAACTAGGATGTCCCTCGTTATCTCCTCGATAGCCATAATCCACCTCCTAACCAAGATTATATCACCTGGCCGGAAGGCGTCAATGAAGGATAACAGCAAAATGAGTTAAAGCATGTAGTAAGGTTAATCTATTCCTGAATAACTAACTTACAAAACCGGCTGTGGTTACAGTCCGCGGAGGAACTCGGGCTTGAGAAGCGAGGGGTCTCTGGTGGACAGGACTGCTTCCAGTTGCTGGAGCATCCTCTCCTTATCTCGCGGCAGCTTTCCCCGGACGGAGATGTAGTTGGAAGCGTGCATCGAGCTGAAGAAGCAGTCGCTGAATTCAGCATTCTCGATGATTATCTTGAGCTCTTCCAGGGAACGGAAGGGAGTGATGGGGTGGAACTTCCCCTGATCCCACTCCTCATAGAGAGGAGTGCCGGGGACGAGCGTCAGGGTCAGGGCACCGGCGTAGTCGGGGTCGATTTCAGTCAGAATACTTGCCGTCTCCAGCGCGTGCCGGTCGCTGCCTTCGACGCCACCCAGCCCCAGTATCACAGTAACAGATAATGTTATGCCCGCTGACTTCGCCTTCCTGCCGGCTTCTATTATCTGCTTGCGGTCGGCTCCCTTGACGATATGCTGCAGCACCTCGTCATCGCCGCTTTCCACACCCATGTAAAAAATCGACAGTCTGAGGTCTTTAAAGCGGCTAAGCTCATCGGGGCTTCTTCGCAGTATGTCCTGGGGAGTGGCATAAGTTCCAATCCTTTCCACATAATGCAGCTTGTCGTTTATGTACTCCAGGACCTCGATCAATTTCGAGGCTGGATAAACCAGGGCATCGCCGTCCTGGAGAAATATCCTCTTGCCGTCCCAGTTCTGGGCTATGGCATAAACGATGTCGGGCATGTTGGGCAGGCGAATACTGCTTTTCATAAATAATGCTAAGGCGTCTATTTCCGCCTTGACGTCGTCGACGTCCCGCATCTGCAGTTTGGAGCCGTAGTAGGCGCAGAAGGCGCAGGTATTATTGGAGCAGCCGGAGGTCAGCGGCAGGAAATAGCTCTTCCATTCGCTCGGCGGGCGGATAATGTCGGGTCGGCGGAAGCTCATGCCCCGGCCCTTTCCGCCGGCTGTTCGATACGAAGGTCGCTCACGGCACACTTGCCGTCGATAAAATCGACCACCCTGTCGATATATTGTGTCGGGTCGACGCTGTATTCCCGGCAGTGGTCGGCGCCCGGAACCAGCCACAGCTCGTTAAGCTCGTTCTTCGAAGCCTCGAACAGTTTAATGGAATCACCTGCCGGAACGCCTGTATCCTGCTCTCCGTGGATGAAAAATACGGGACACGTTACGAGCTTTACATCGTCGATGGCGTTTTCCGGCTGCAGGCCGTACATACGCCGGCCCATCCACAGCGCACTGTCAACAAAGATAGTTAATACCCTGTTTACTTTGGCAAGGAGTCGCCGGCTCATTTCGGGGGCGCTGATGAAACAGCTGTCCGATATAATTCCGCAGATACCTTTTTCGTGAGCGGCAAACAGAAACATGGCCACTGCCCCTATCGAGATGCCCAGAATGAATATCTTTTCCCCTGAGCCGTTCCTATCATGAATATAATCGAAGGCGCCGGCAATGTCACGGTCATAACGCGCTCTAACGCCGATTTTCGATACCCCCGACTCGCCGCAACCCCTTCTATCGAAAGTCAGCACGTTAAAACCCCTCCAGGCTAAATCGCAGCATAGCTCCGTTAAGCGCATGGTGGCATCGGCACGGTTCTGTTTGCCTCCATGTACCACGATAATAGTCCCTTTGTCTCCGCCCGGTATATACCAGCCCTTGAGGAACACACTATCTACCCGGCTGTTGAAGGCGACGTCTTCATATGTCATACCTGAAGAGGCCGGCGTATCGGGTAGAGGCACCCTCAAAATCCAAATGGTGGCGGCGGCAATAACGGCGGATATTCCCAGATAAACCGCCAGGCAAAAGAGGGCCAATGCCAGAAGCAATATCCCCATATCAATTAATTATACACTTTACGCCTTTGATGTATGATATACTCAAAGCGGGTGGATACCCGGCAAAACAACGCATCTCTTCAAGAGCATTATTATGCCAGTGAAGAAGAGCCAGCATAACCATACCAGCATCTTGCTGGAAAATGTATCAAAAAGCTACGTCATGGGACAGGTACGCGTCAATGCGCTGAAGGACGTGTCCATGGAGATATCCGCCGGGGAATTCATCGTGTTTCTCGGGCCCAGCGGCTCGGGTAAGACCACCATGCTCAACATCATCGGCGGGCTGGATTCTCCTACCTCTGGACGGATAGTGGTCAACGGAATCGAAATCACCGGACTCGACGATAGCGAGCTAACCCGCTTCCGCAGGACACAGGTCGGCTTCATTTTTCAGTTCTTCAACCTGATACCCACGCTTACCGCCAGGGAGAACGTCGACCTCGCCGCAGACCTGGTAAAGAATCCCGGGAATACCGATGAGCTTCTGAATGCCGTGGGACTGGGAGAGCGAAAGGAGCACTTCCCCGGCGAACTTTCGGGTGGCGAAAACCAGCGAGTAGCCATTGCCAGGGCACTGGCCACAAACCCCGCTGTGCTGCTCTGTGACGAGCCTACAGGCAGCCTCGACTACGAGATGGGCAAACGTATCTTCAAGCTGCTGCGGGAGCTGAACGAGAGCCAGCGCAAAACAGTTGTGGTCGTCACACATAATACCGCCATCGGTGAAATCGCCAACCGCGTAATCCATCTGCACGACGGCACCATTGCCAGCATCGTCAGGAACGCTCATCCGCTCGACCCTTTAAAACTGATATGGTAAAAATACCTAGCCTGCACCGTAAGCTCCTGCGGGACATCAAGGCGGCCAGGGTACAGTTCGGTGCCGTGAGCCTGGTCATACTTCTCGGCATAAGCGTGTATGTGGGCACTTATGCCGCGTACCTCAACCTCGATATCTCATATAACACCGCCTTTCGCAATCTACGGATGGGTGACTACTGGATCACCGTCGACCATATCAGCCAGGACGCCCAAAAAGACATGGATGACATTGCCGGTGTCACCGCCCAGGGAAGGATAGTGGGAGATGTCTCCGTGGAAACAGAAACGGATACAGGGGAAACCATATCGGGACGGGTGATATCGCTGCCCGGCGACCACCGGCCTGCAGTTAACGACGTGCAGGTAACTGAGGGAAGCTATTTCACCGCTCTGTCCGGGCGCGAGATGCTGGTTGAAAAACACTTCGCAGATTTTCACGGACTTCATCCCGGAGACTGGCTGACGCTGAAACTGGGTGATTCCAGGGCTAAATTTGAAATCGTCGGCGTCGTGGTCAGCCCGGAATACCTGTGGGTGGCGAAGAGCGCACAGGAACCGTTCACCACGCCCAGGACGTTCGGCATTTTCTTCTTACCGCAGAGGACGGCTGAGGACCTCTTCGGCATGAGCGGGAAATACAATGAGCTCACCTTTATAGTCGACCCGGCAGTCAGCAGTGAAAATGTGCTCAACGGAGTGCAGGATGTTCTTCGTAAGTACCAGATAAAACGCCTGGTATCCAAGGACGAACCGCTGGCCATAAGTACGCGGAAAATAGATATCATCGAGGGCGCCCGCACAGCCTACATGATTCAACGAAAAGACCAAATAAGTAACCGCCTACTCAAACAGGACCTGGACGGGTTTAGAGAGATGGCTTTCCTCTTCCCCCTGCTTTTTCTGACGATGGCCTCGCTGGCCATATATGTGCTGCTGAGCCGCCTCATCGAATCGCAGCGCGTGCAAATCGGGCTTCTCAGTGCCGTAGGCTACGGCAAGCGCACTATACTGTTTCATTACCTTGGATATGCTCTTTTTGTCGGTATCACCGGCTCCCTTCTCGGCATCGGGCTGGGCAGCGCCATAGCCAGCGCCCTGACCGCGGAGTATGTGGCGCAGCTGGGCATACCGATAGCGGTCGTCCACACACACTCCGGCGTTCTGGGCATAGGGCTGCTCGTGGGCATAGCTGTGCCTGTCGTGTCCAGCCTGTTGCCGGCCTGGCTGGCAACGCGGGTACGCCCGGCAGAGGCCATGCATGCCGCACCGCAAATAAAAGCACACCGCTCCCTGCCTGAAATCGTGTTTCCCTTCCTTAGCAGACTGCCATATTTGCTGAAGCTCCCAATGCGCAACGTGTTCCGTAACTTCAGGCGGACACTGTTCATGGCTATGGGAGTAGCTTCCGCTGTCATACTCATCCTGGTTTCCATGTCATTCGTCGATGCCATGCAGAAACTGATCGACGTGCAGTTCCGTGAAGTCCAGCTCTACGATGCAGCACTGATTTTCCGGGGCAGGGAAGCCGCCGCCGTTAGCTCCTTTATACAGAATCTCAACGGTGTGCAGCGCGCGGAACCTATCCTGGAGGTGCCGTACCGCCTCAGGAACGGTGACTACGTATCAGATAGCAGCATAATGGGCTTGCCAAAGGACTCCAGGCTTTACGGGCTAATCGATTCGGCAGGGAACGAGATTTACCCGACCAGCGACAGCATATTGATGCCTCTGGCCTTGAAGGATAAGCTGCAGGTGGAAGTTGGAGATACCATTTCTCTGGAGCCGCTGGTCGGCACAGTAGGAGAGACCGAGAAACGGATTGCCGGTTTCGTCGATAGTCCGGTCGGCACCAGGAGCTTCATGACTCTGCCCGACCTGCAGCGATTATTGCGAGCTCCCGGACTCGTCAGCGGTGTACTGCTAAAGTTCACCGGACAGCCGCAGCCAAGGCTCTTGAAACGGCTTTACGATATACGTAATACGTCTTCACTGGAGTTCAGCTCTGATACCAGAAAATTCATCGATGATTTCATGGGTTTTTTCTGGGTCTTCGTCGGTGTCCTGCTCATTATGGGAGCCTCGCTCGGCGCAGCCATCATATTCAACGCCGTCACGGTTAACGTGCTGGAGCGTAAACGTGAGATTGCCATCATGCGCGCCATCGGCATGGAGAACAGCAAACTATCACTGATGCTAACGCTGGAAAACCTCGCCGTGGCCTTCCTGGGAATCATCATAGGCATAGTCGCCGGGTACTATATCGCCAGCTACTTCATGTCGACGTTTGATACCGATATACTCAGCATGAGCCTTATAATTTTACCCCGGAGCTACATCATTGCCTGCGTATCTGCCTTTGTTATACTGCTGGTCTCGCAGTTCCCGGCGCTCCGTCAGGTATCACACATAAGCCTGCCCACCGTGACCAAGGACTGGGCGGAATAGCCCTTGAACAATGAAATCGATAATGATAGACTCGAATTAGACGCTCTTATTCGACTGATACCCGCATAGGCGGATTTTTTAGGGGTAACCATGAAAAAAATTCAAAGATTGTTACTGGCAGTGTTACTGGTCGTGACTGCGGTATTATTCTGGGCTTGCGGCGCACCGCCT
>CAZJID010000028.1:0-22558 GCA_964545945.1 uncultured Dehalococcoidales bacterium | reverse complement strand
ATGGGGTTGAAATATTGCAGATAGAGACACGAAATCCGCATATACATGAAGACAGAGGGACAGAACACCTGCGGGATATGCTTTTACCTGGGCTGGCCACGATTTATCACTCCAAACTATGCGAGAAGGAAACAAAGGAAAAAGTAATGTCTGAACTCGTACAGCAAGGTGCTATCGGTCCGGACGAGGAGCCGCCGAAGCCTCAAATCTGCCCGCCGCCTAAGAATATAGATATACAGAAGTTCACTAAGGCTATGGAAGGCTACATGGAGACGCGCTCAGCGCTGCGGAGTAGAGGAAAATAGTGATGGTGACTTCTGTCACCGAGTACCTAAAAGAATCGAAGTCTTCAAGTTAGCCTTTTATACGGTAACATCTATTTAGAGCAAAGCATTACTGCTCCTAAATTTAACGTCAGGTGAAAAGACAAGATGGAGAAACAACATCAGGCGGCGGTTGTTGTTTTCACCGACCTTGATGGAACGCTGCTCGACCGATATACTTATTCTTATGATAATGCTTTACCTTCGGTAAAGCATTTGTTGCAGAAGGCCATCCCCGTTATTTTCTGTTCATCCAAGACCAGAGCCGAGCAGGAAGTATACAGGCAAGAGTTTGGCCTGTTTCATCCTTTTATCGTTGAAAACGGGGGCGCCATTTTTATTCCGGAAGGCTACTTCCCATTCAAATTTAGCTGTAGTAGAACAGCAGACGGATACCAAATAATAGAGTTGGGCATTTCTTACCGCGATGTCAGGCAGATTCTTGAGAAGGTGAGGACTGAGCAGAAGGCCCACTTTAGAGGTTTCGGTGATATGACTGACCGGGAGGTGGCGGGTGAGACAGGTCTGGACCTAAAAGCCGCTGAACGAGCCAGGCAGAGGGAATTTACCGAGACTCTTAAGATCGAAGGACTCTCCGACGAAATCAGCAAGCTTCTAAACGCAATCAAGAAAGCCGGCCTTAACTATACTCGGGGCGGGCGCTTTTATGAAGTTATGGGGCCTAACGATAAGGGGAAAGCAACAAGAATCCTTATCAGTTTATTTCAGAAGAAGCTCGGGCGTTTAAAGACGGTGGGTATTGGTGACAGCCCTAATGACTTGCCCATGCTCCTATCGGTGGATATTCCTTTACTTGTCCAGGAGCCCGATGGTGGTTGGGAAGAGATGAATGTACCTAACCTCCGTCGTGTAGAAGGAATAGGTCCAGAGGGTTGGGCAAGAGCGGTGGAGGAGATCGTACTGGAGTTCTGACTACCACCGTTTTTGAAATACGATTTTAGTAGTAACAAAAATAGTAAAGGAGACGTAAATGACATATGAAAATCTGATATATGAGAAAAGGGACGGAGCAGCGATAATTACTATCAATCGTCCTAGTGTGATGAATGCGATAACGCCGGGGCTGCTATCGGAGATGAGGTTCGCCATAGTGGAAGCCGGTAATGATGATGAGGTGAAAGTGATAGTGCTTACGGGGGCCGGACGTGCCTTTTCTGCCGGCGTAGACCTGATTGCTTTAGGAGACCGTAAGCTGGATAGGGGAAAGGTGGGACCAATATTGGATGATCCGGCCAGGGCACTCATTGAAGCTATTCAAAACGTACCCAAGGTTGTGATAGCTATGGTCAACGGATTCTGCATAACCGGAGCCATGGAGATTGTTCTCGGCTGCGACCTGGTGGTAGCTGCCGAAGAGGCGAAATTCGGAGACACGCACGCGAGGTGGGGACTTCGACCTACGTGGGGTATGAGCCAGCGTTTGCCTCGAGCCGTCGGAATGTTGAAGGCTAAAGAGCTGTCATTCACAGCTGATCTGATTACGGGAAAGCAGGCGCAGGAGTTGGGACTGGTCAATATGGCGGTTCCCTTAGATAAACTTGAGGAAACTGTGCAGGAGCTGGTAAAGAAGATAACGTTGAATAGTATGGCGTCTCTGGCTGCGTATAAACATTTATATAATCATGGCTTGGATGAGACGCTTAAGAAGGGTCTGGAGTTAGAAGCTCGCAGTGAGTTTGACATAATGGACACCGAGGAAAGACTGGCAAAGTTCAGGAAAAAAGACTGAGCGTAAAAGCCTGAAATCAAAACACAACCCGGCAATCGATGTCCTGTTTTTGAAAAGCCGAAGCTAGCTGTCTACCGGTTTGGGAAAAGAAATCATGGCTCATTGCAGCCTCTAGGTGATATTTGCGATAAACCCACTCGCCATAGTGGTAGTTTATTCTGTCTATTAATACATGGTCTACATTTCCCGAGAGCAAAGCAGCCAGTTCTTCAGCACCGGGCAACATCGGGGCAATCATGGCGAAGGTCTTGATACCCGCCCGGTGCAGCTCGTCCAGAGCTTTAGTTCTTGATTCGATTGACGGTGCATGCGGTTCAAAAAGTCGCCTTATATTTTCATCTGCGGTGGTTAGGGTCAGGCCTACTTCTATATCATTTCCCTGAGAAAGCAAATCCATGTCACGTAATATCAAGGGAGATTTGGTCTGGATGGTAACAGGCCAGTGATGGGCCACTAATATTTCAAGACATTTTCTAGTCAGTTCGTATTTACGCTCCAGCGGCTGATAGGCGTCGCAAACTCCACTTATCCATACTCTTGACGGCCGTTTTCTTTTTACCTCTTTCTCCAAAAGTTCAGGAGCATCAATCTTAACGTCAACGAATTCGCCCCATGGTTCGATATGGCTGGTTGTCCTTTTCATAAATCTGGCATAGCAGTAGGTACAGGCATGCTGGCAACCCGTATAAGCATTAACTGTGTAATCATAGATTTTAGATTTAGACAATATGTTTTTGGCGTAAATTTCTCGTACAATCATGGGATAATATCAACAGGTTTTAGCTATAACGAATGCGGTGGCAATATAAGCCGGGCTATTTATTATTGAATCGAAGGCCTATTCTATAAAGGTTGTAAAGCGCCTTAATCGTATCTCTGAGAGTGGGGAAAACTGGAAAACGCTCATCCTCGAAAGCTTTTTTAATCATCAAGTGATAGCCTCTATCCTCTTCATCTTCTGAATAAGTCTCCATTGAAATACATATCATTACCGGTTTGCCGACTTCATCCCTGGCGTATCGACAGCCCTCGATTAACAGCCCAACCAGCTCTTTGAAGTGACCGTGAAAGGCACTGCCGAGTACACGTCTTAAATAAAGGATTTCATCGAAATGCAGGATTATTGAATGAATGTTATTGTCACGAGCCAGTGTTTTTATGATGTCGGCGAGATTGCCGGCTGTACCTGACAAGAAATAGAATATCGGCCAGGCATCGAGCGGGTTGGCGATGCTTGTTCCAGCCACCGGCACCATTTCTCTGAGCCGGGCCAAGGTTCCCTTTTGAAATTGGGGGACTTCCAACCCTGCTTTCATACACTCGTCTGTTTCGAGCACACTAAAGCCGCCCGAGTTAGTAATAATCGTCGTGCCTTTTCCTGATGGATACGGTGCGTAGGTGAGCGCCAGTGAAGCATTTAACAATTCGTCAAAGTCTTCCACTTGAGCCACGCCTGTCTGTTTGAATACAGAACTCCAGATTTGCGGAGAGCCGGCAAGCGATCCCGTATGGGAAGATGCCGCTCTGCTGCCGTGCTCGGTTACCCCTCCCTTTAGAGCTAGGACCGGTTTTTTATCCGCGGCGTGAGCCAGTGCCGATTTAAGCCGCTTGCCATTTTTGGTACCCTCCATGTATAAAGATATGATTTTAGTATCCGGGTCTTCGGCGAGGTAGTCCAGAAAATCGGGGCAGTCCAGGTCCACCGCGTTACCGTAGCTGATTACCTTGCTGAATTTCAGATTTCTGATTTTGCCTATATTCAGGAATTCCACGCCAAAAGTGCCGCTTTGAGTAACAACACCGAGCGGACCTTCTTCAAACGAGGCACTGAAAGTGAAGCTCAAACCAGACTTAGCGCAGTAAACCCCCATACAGTTGGGGCCGATTAATCTGAGCTTGCCTTTGGCTATTTCTTTTACATCATTCTCCAACTTCTTTCTTTCGGCAAGACCTGTCTCGCTAAATCCCGCCGTGAAAACATGCGCTGTCTTGATGCCTTTCTGTATGCACTCGGTTATTACCCTGGGGACCTGCGTAGCTGGAACTGCAATGACGACATAATCGATTCTGGCCGGGACATCAAGTATGGTGGGGTAGCACGTCTTACCAGCTAACTCGGTGTAATGAGGGTTCACCAGATACAGCTTGTCTCCCAGCTTGGAGTTAGTTAAGGAGTGAAGAAATCCGTTCTCATTAGAGGCGCCAATTAAAGCAACGCCCCGTGGGTTAAAGATATATTCGAATTCGATGGCGTCCTGTGTTGTCATGATTGCCTCCGGTGAATTTATATATTAGATTACAGAGTCGCAGTTTAGCAGGTTAATAAGCTGGCAAAAAGCGACACATTATTATAGTCCTCATTTTGAATTCAGACAATTCGTAAACGGAAGTGCTAAGCTTGACTCTCCATCGTAGCGTTGATAAAATGCGAATGGCAAGGTCGGTAACATAACAATTTATTAACTGTTTTATTTTTATTTTATCGGTGCCCCTGTTATAAACGTATTTTTAGTCTATGCTCGGCCTCTCGCTGACAGATAGCGTGAGGTCTTTATTTGAGTCGCGATAGAAGCTGGAACGAGTTATGGAAGATAAAGAGGCCAGACTGGAAAAGATGCGGCATTCAGCCGCTCACGTAATGGCTGAAGCAGTCCTGGAACTTTTCCCAGGCGCTAAATTCGGCATTGGTCCTTCCATTGAAGACGGTTTCTATTATGATTTCGAGCTTCCACGGCCGTTGGTTCCGGAAGATTTAATAGCTATTGAAAAGATAATGAGGCGGGTTATTAGCGATAATACTACTTTTACCAGGGAAGATATGAGCAAGGCAAAAGCCCGCAGGTTGTTTTCCGAACAGCCGTACAAGTTGGAGCTCATTAACGAACTGCCCGATGAAAAAGTCACTATCTACCGCCAGGGTACTTTTGTTGATCTGTGTCGCGGCCCACATGTGAACTCAACGGGCGAGATTAAGGCTTTCAAGCTCACGAATATTGCCGGGGCTTACTGGCGGGGAGATGAAAAGCGCCCAATGCTGCAAAGGATTTACGGCGTCGCTTTTGAGACGGAGCAAGAATTGGAAGCTTACCTTGCCCGTCTGGCTGAGGCAGCTAAGCGGGACCACAGGCGTTTGGGTAAGGAGCTTGATTTATTTAGCATTCATGAAGAATTCGGTCCCGGGTTGGTCCACTGGCACCCTAAAGGTGCTCTGGTAAGGCAGATTATTGAGGATTTCTGGAAAGTTGAGCATAGAAAACGTGGCTACGACATCGTATATACTCCCCACATAGCTAAACTAAATCTATGGAAGACCAGCGGACACTGGGATTTTTATCGTGAGAACCTATATTCTCCGATGGACGTAGAGGGCCAGGAGTACATCGTCAAACCGATGAACTGTCTCGGCCATATCATGATATTTAAGACCCAGATACGAAGCTATCGTAATTTACCGATTCGATATGCTGAACTTGGCACAGTGTACAGATATGAAAGGTCAGGTGTGTTACATGGTCTGGCTCGAGTGCGTGGTTTCACTCAGGACGATGCTCACATTTTCTGCAGACCTGACCAACTCGAGTCTGAAGTATCCGGTGCGGTGAGTTTGGCCAGGTTTATGATGGACACCTTCGGCTTTAGCGAATATGAGCTTCTTTTATCAACGCGGCCTGACCATTATGCGGGGACTACCGAGATTTGGGAAGAAGCGACCGGAGCACTACGAAATGTACTGGAAAAGCTTGGCCTTAAATATGCTATCGACCCGGGAGAAGGCGTTTTCTACGGGCCGAAAATCGATGTCAAACTGAGGGATGCTCTGGACAGGTTGTGGCAGGGGCCAACCATCCAGGTCGATTTTAATTTACCGCAGCGTTTCGACGTTAACTACATAGGCGAAGACGGACTGGAGCATCAGGTGGTCATGGTACATAGGACTGTTCTCGGCAGTATGGAACGTTTTATGGCGTGCCTGATAGAACAATATGCGGGTGCCTTCCCCGTTTGGCTGGCTCCAGTTCAGGTTATCATGATTCCTATCGCAGACCGGCATCTTAGCTATACGCGCCAGATAGCTGAAAACCTGAGGGAAAATGACATCCGAGCCCAAGTTGATGACCGTTCTGAACGAATGAACCTGAAGATAAGAGAGGCGCAGCTAATGAAAATCCCCTATATGTTGATAATAGGAGACAAGGAGCAGGATTCGTCTCGAGTCTCTCTTCGCCTGAGGAATGGAGAAGACTTAGGCCTGCTTTCGGTCTCCGATTTCCTTAATAGAGTTACCCCGGTTCTTTTGAGTAAATCTCCGGATACACTTTGATTTCATCTCGTGAATATGTTATATTTTCCCCGATGAATCAGTTCGTGTAAGGAGGTGAGGGCAAACATAGTCAAGGAATTACGCGTTAATCGAGAAATCAGAGCTAAAGAGGTTCGGCTTATAGGGGAGACCGGCGCGCAATTAGGAGTACTTCCTGTTGAAAAAGCGCTTCAGATGGCAAGCGAACGCAATCTTGATCTCGTAGAAGTGGCGTCGAATTCAGTTCCTCCTGTATGTCGAATTCTTGACTATGGAAGATATAGATACGAACAGACCAAAAAAGAGCGTAAAGCCCGAAAAAGTCAGAGGGGTATCGTTCTTAAGGAGATTAGAGTCAGGCCGAGGGTTAAGGAACATGACCTGTCGACTAAAATTAAGATAGCCCGGAAATTGTTAGAAGAGGGTGATAAAGTTAAGGTTTTCGTGGTTTTCAGAGGACGCGAGTTTACACATCCTGAACTGGGTTTGAAGCTCCTCAAAAAAGTGGCAGATGATTTGAAGGACATAGCTACGTTTGATGGTGCTCCATCTTCGGAAGACCGTTTTATGAGTCTGGTACTGACACCCGTTTCCGGCAAAAATGTTAAGAAACCACCTGTAGAGGAGAAAGTCTAGATGCCGAAGCTTAAAACACATAAAGGTGCTAAAAGCCGGTTGCATATAACCGGCACCGGCAAAATAATGCGTGTTAAAGTCGGTAAAAGCCATTTCAGGCGAAAAAAGCCGGCCAGGACCAAACGCCTTTATGATGAAATGATCGAGGTCCAACCCGCAGATAAAGTCAGGTTAAAGAAATTGCTGCCTTACGGCACAAAGTAGAATAGGAGGAAGTGATTGCCACGAGTTAAGGGCGGGATAGTTTCCCATCGAAGACATAAAAAAGTATTAAAGTTAACCAGGGGGCACAAGGCCACAAGGCATTCTCTGTTTCGGCGTGCTCATGAGTCGATGTTGCATGCGCTATCTTATGCATATATCCATCGCCGGGAACGTAAAGGCGACATGAGACGGTTGTGGATTGTTAGAATAAATGCTGCTGCGCGTGCTCAAGGGCTTTCTTATAGCCAATTTATGGACGGGTTAAGAAAGGCCAATATAGAGATGAACCGCAAAACTCTGGCAGATATGGCAGTGAACGACCCGTCCGGCTTCTCAAAGTTGCTTTCGCTAGCTTCAGCCAAGCTTAAGAGCTGAAATCCTCCTCACACAGGACAATATGCTAAATCAAGTTGAAGAGCTTGCCACTAAAGCTTTTGATGAGTTAGCTAAAGTCAGCAGTATCGACCAACTTGAAGCTTGGCGGATCAGCTATTTAGGCAGAAAAGGTACCGTAATACAAATTCTGCGCTCACTGTCAACTCTCCCTCTGAAAGAAAGGCGTCTGGTAGGAGCTCGAGCTAACGAAGTTAAAAAAACTCTTGAAGCAGCTTTTGATGAGAAGAAAGCTCACTTAGAGCAAAATTTAATTGGAAAACTGGGCCATGAGACCCTAGATGTCACTTTACCTGGCCAGCAAGTTACTATCGGTCGACTTCATCCTACGACTCAGGTAGTTGAAGAGATCTGCGATATTTTTGGGAGCATGGGCTTTCAAACGGTTGAAGGACCTGAGGTGGAGTGGGACTATTATAATTTCGAAGCTCTAAATATGCCTGCGGATCATCCGGCACGTGATATGTTTGCGACGTTGTGGGTGGATTTTGATACTAAGACCGGTAAAAGGCCTATGCTTCTACGAACGCACACATCTCCTGTCCAAATACGAGTTATGGAGAAGCTGTCTCCACCTATAAGAATAATAGCACCGGGCAGGGTTTACAGATATGAAGCTACGGATGCTACGCATGAGTGGATGTTTTATCAAGTTGAGGGATTAGCGGTTGATAAAAACATATCGCTTGCCGATTTAAAGGGTACGCTGTTTGAGTTTGCCCGCCGCCTTTTCGGCAGGGACAGGAAATGCCGTTTCCGCTGCGATTATTTTCCTTTTGTGGAGCCCGGGGTTGAGGTGGCTATTGATTGTCTGGTATGTCATGGAGCGGGATGCAGGCTGTGTGGCAATAGCGGCTGGATCGAAATACTGGGTGCCGGAATGGTACATCCCGAAGTTCTCCGCCGTGTCGGCATCGACCCTGAAATTTATTCAGGCTTTGCCTTCGGTATGGGTGTTGAGCGCATTCCCATTCTGCGCTATGGCATAGATGACATTCGTCTCTTTTACAGTAACGACCTTAGATTTTTAAGGCAATTCTGAGTCTGTGTGAGGTTTTAAAATAAAATGAAAGCGTCAGTTCGCTGGCTGAGGGAATTTGTCGATTTCTCTTTACCCATTGAAGAACTATCTGAGCGATTGACCATGGCTGGCCTGGAGGTCGGTGAGATAGAACAGATAGGTGGAAGCTGGAATAATATTCTAATCGGCAAGATAATCGATATAAATCCTCATCCGAATGCCGACCGGCTTCAATTAGTAACGGTTGAATTCGGAAAAGAACGTTCTACTGTGGTCTGCGGCGCACCAAACGTGGAAATCGGTATCAAAGTGCCTTTTGCTCGAGTCGGAGCCCAGCTAATTGATGGCCATACCGGCGAAACAGCTCAATTAAAGACGGCCAGGATTCGCGGTGTTGTTTCGGAGGGTATGGTTTGCTCAGAGAAAGAACTGGGAATTTCTGATAACCATGAAGGTATTATGATTCTTCCGGAGGACGCCGATGTGGGAATTCCTTTAGCTGAGTACCTGGGCGATACCATACTTGACCTTGACATAACACCAAACCGGCCAGATTGTCTATCTATGATAGGTATTGCCAGGGAAATAGCGTCAATAACGGGAAGCAAGGTACACCTTTCTGAAATCAATTATAGTGAACCTGAGGATATAGTTGATTCCTATGCATCTGTACAGATAGACGAGCCGGACTTGTGCCCGAGATATTGCGCCAGCGTACTTACCGGCATCAAAATTGCTGAATCACCGCAGTGGATGCAAAGAAGGCTGTTAGCCTGCGGTATGCGCCCGATTAATAACATTGTTGATATTACCAACTATGTAATGCTGGAATATGGTCAGCCGCTCCATGCTTTTAACTACAATGAGATACATGGTAAACGGATTATTGTGCGCCGGGGTAGGCAAGGTGAATCTATGTCCACATTAGACGGAGTACAAAGGAATCTCGACCCGGATACACTGGTAATTGCAGATAGGGATAGGGCGGTGGCCATAGCAGGCATTATGGGAGGAGCCGATTCTGAAGTTACAGAAAAAACAACTAATATTCTGATAGAATCGGCAAATTTCAATCAGGCAGTTATTCATCGAGGCAGCCTTGGTCTCCGGCTAAGTAGTGAAGCATCTCTGCGTTTCGAGAAAGGTCTTAGCCGCGAGCTACCTCTCATAGCTCTTAAACGCGCTACACAATTGCTATCTGAGCTTGCTGAAGGCAAAGCTGCTAAAAATGTTATCGATGTCTATCCCGGGAAGCAGCCAAAGGGAGCTATATTTTTACCAGTTGCTGATATTAAACGTCTTCTGGGAGTGGAGCTAAAGGCTAAAGACATATGTAAGACCCTCGGCCGTCTTGAGTTTGAGTGCCACAAAGTAGAATCGAAACCGCAAGTTCGAGTTGAAGTACCCTGGTGGCGGGCCGATGTTAGATGCAGCGCTGATCTAGTTGAAGAAGTTGCGCGTGTTGTTGGATATGATGAAATCCCGACTACCATGCTTAGTTCATCTTTACCGAAATTCGAGCCGGCACCTATGCTATCTCTTAGACGTCAAGTGCGTAATACACTTCTGAGTTGCGGCTTCCAGGAAATTCTTACTTATTCACTAACCAGTCTTGAAGCATTAGAGATGCTTTCGCCGGAAAATCATTTAACTGGTCCAAACCCGATGAAGGTGGCAAATCCGATGTCCAGAGAACAAGAATATCTCAGAACTAGTCTGCGAGCTGGTGTGCTCTCGGTGCTGACACGCAATGAAAGATATGAAGAAAATAATGTTCGATTATTCGAGATTGGCAAAGTGTTTTTACCCAAGGATAATAATTTGCCTCATGAGCAGGAATTTCTTTGTGCTGTCTTGAGTGGTTCACAGCGCAGATTATCGTGGCGGGGTGAAGAGGAGCCCGTTGATTTCTTCGTTGCCAAGGGGGTGTTTGAAACAATCCTAGCGAGGTTAAGAATAAGGGCTCTCTTTGAGGAAGGTGAAGACGAAAGCTTACTCCGCGGCATAACAGCAGATGCATTCATTGGAAAAAACAAATTGGGCACCCTGGGTGAAGTACATCCTAAAGTGGCAAATGCTTTTGGAATCTCGGCTAGGGTTTATCTTATCGAAATTGATATGGATAAACTACTATCTTGTGTAGCTACGACTAAAATATATAAATCCATTCCCAGGTATCCAAGCACCAGCAGAGATATTGCGATCATTGTGGACGAGAAAATAACCTATCAGGACATTTACCTCATCATTCAAAGTTTTTCACTGGTAAGCTCGATAAATCTTTTTGACTTCTATAGAGGAGAACAAGTGCCTGCAGGAAAGAAATCGCTGGCTTTCAGAATCATTTATCAATCGGCCACTCATACGTTGAGAGATGCTGAAGTCGACGAAGTCCAGAAGCAAATTCTTGATAAACTGCAACGAGAAGTGGGAGTTATTCTGAGAAGTTGATTAATCTGTCAAATATTTTTTTCGTTACAAGCATAAATTTTATCTGAATTGCGTTATAATAGGGCCTGATTCTACAGGAAGGGGGTAAACGAGCGTGAAGGCAAAAGTGTTGGCTCCCGTTTTGTGTCTGGCGCTAATATTAACACTTTGTTTTGTAGCTCCTGTCCAGGCAGTGGGAATGGCTCCTGCTGAAGGTGTTGTTGGGGCTACAGTCACTATATCCGGGTTGTCATCTGGCTCCTATTCCATTAAATGGGACGGGGTTGGTGTTAAGCAGGGTACACTGCCCGGAGGCGGCAGCGTTACCTTCAATGTACCCGATACGGCTGGAGGTAATCATACCGTTGCGGTAGACAATCCTACCGGCACTGAAGTTCTATCTGTCACTTTTTCCGTTCTTCCTTCCATAAGCATCAGCGCAGACTCAGGCGTAGTAGGCGATGAAGTCACCGTAGCCGGTAAAGGCTTCGCAGCTAGTGAAAATAGTATTGCGGTAACCTATGATGGTACCGATACCAAGACCGGGATTTCTGCTGGAGGTACTGGTTCATGGGAAACTACTTTCTCCCTGCCGATTTCTGCAAAAGGGAGCCATACGGTGGACGCATCGGGGCAAACAACCCAGGCAAGCGATGTTCCGGACGTCACTGTGACTATAAATCCCGAAATCAGTATGTCGCCGCAATCGGGCAATGTTGGCACTTCAATCAGCATAACGGGTGTAGGTTTTGGTAAGAGTGAAGGTAGTATTGTAGTTTCATTCGATAGTACTAATGTCAAGACCGGGATTAGTGCCGATACTAAAGGGTCTTGGAATACGTCTTTTACTGTGCCGAACTCGACTAAAGGCGGGCATACAATAGATGCTTCAGGTGCTGCTACAGATGCTGAGGATGTTCCAGACCTCACTTTTATTGTGTCGTCTGCGGTGGCAATTAAGCCGGCATCGGGGGTCGCAGGTGATACAGTAACCGTAACGGGGTGTGGGTTTGGGGGAAGCGAGAGCGGCATTTCTATTACACTTGATGGTAATGTTATTAAGAGTGATATCACTGCCAACAACGAAGGATGTTGGGACTCTTCAATGACCATACCGGAGATTGTCGGAGGTAACCACATTTTGGATGCTTACGGGACATCGACTACAGCCTCCGAAGTTGCGGATGCTAAGATCAGCGTTTTATCCAAGATTTCCTTGGAACCTGACGAAGGAAACGTTGGTGGTACTGTAGCTGTCAATGGTACTGGTTTTGGCGCGAGCAAGGAGTTGGTTTTAAAGTATGACAGCACTGAGCTGGCAACTAAATATTCAACCGATGACAAAGGTAATTTTCAGGCAAGCCTGGTGATACCCAAGAGCCAGGGAGGCAATCACAATATCACTGCTGCCGATTCCAGCGGTTCCACAGCCACGGCGGTCTTTGTCATGGAGTCAACTCCACCGTCAGTGCCACAAATCGTATCGCCAAAAGATGGAAGCAGGGTTGGACTTTTTGAAAATATAAGGCCTACGTTTGAATGGAGCACTGTAAATGATCCCAGTGGTGTTAGCTACGATCTTCAGATTTCCTCCCAATCTGATTTTGCGACCACACTTCTGAGCAAGGATAACCTGGCCGAATCCAAATACACGTTAACAGAAGACGAAGCTTTATCTCGGGCAAAATATTATTGGCGTGTTAAAGCTGTAGATGGTGCCAGCAATGACAGCGGCTGGACTCAATCGATAGAATTCAAGGCAGGGCTGATGCCTTTGTGGGTTTTCATAATCATCGTGGTAATTGGCGTAGCTTTTTTAGTTCGCATGTATTTCTTCGTACGCAAGATGAGAAAAGAACGTCGCTAGCTAAGGTTATTTGCGAAAGCTGGCTGGGCTTAGCAATAGGCAAAAAGATACAATTTTTACCAGCGCCGCCTGACCCAGCGGCGTTGGGAGCAAGCTATTCCTAGTCTTCTCTGGCTTCGCTAATTAAGGTGCTAATTTTCGAGGCTATTGCTTTCAGAGGAACTAGTGTGGTTTGCTTTTCTTTGCGCCATTTCAGCTCTATGCTGTGGCTTTCCAGTGTTCGTGGACTTATAGTCAGGCGAATTGGTATCCCCAGCAGGTCTGCGTCGTTGAATTTAATTCCGGGCGAATCGTCCCTATCATCGTAGAGTACATCGATGCCCTGTTTTGTAAGGTTATCATAGACTTTGTCCGCGGTTTTCAATATATCAGGATTCTCCAGACGAAGAGGGCATAGATATACTTGATAAGGAGCAATGCCCATAGGCCAGATAATACCTTTATCATCGTGGTTTTGCTCAATTGCCGCTGCTATCAGCCGGCCAAGCCCGATGCCATAAGTACCCATTATGATTGGACGGGATACACCATCTTTGTCAAGGAAAAAGGCACCTAGTTTCTCACTAAGGAACGTACCCAGTTTAAATACATGTCCGACCTCTATCCCCAAGCTGGAGAATAGTTTACCATTGCATCTGGGGCAACCGTCCTCTGGACGTGCGTTGGCGATATCAGCCATTATATTGACTTCGAAGTCACGGGGGTAGTTAACATTTTTTATATGGACGTCGGGCTTATTGCCTCCGGCAACAAAATTGGAACCAAGGTTTATTGAATCATCGGCTACTATCTTCACACCTTTCAAGCCGATGGGCGAAGCTGCACCGGCAACCAGTCCGGCAGCATTCACTTCAGTTTCGGTTGCCAAACGAAGTTCGATACATTTCAGCAAATTTCTGAGCTTGGTCTCGTTGACTTCCAGGTCGCCTCTAATGACTACAAAAATTAGCTCGCCGTCAGCGGAATAAAAGACTGCCTTCAGTGTCTGATGTGACGGAACACCGACGAAATTTGCTACTTCTTCTATGGTTTTAATGTTTGGTGTAGATATTTCTTCTAGTGGTAGTGGCGCATTCTTCTCAAATTGTGGTTTCTTACTCTCGGCCTTTTCTAGATTGGCAGCGTAGTTGCAGTCGGTGCAATGAATGATGCCGTCTTCACCGGTACGGGCAACGAGCATAAATTCATGAGATTCCTTGCCACCTATCGCACCGCTGTCGGCTTCCACTATAACTGCCGGCAATCCACAACGGGCATAGACGTTTTTGTAGGCTTGTGTCATAGTTTCATATGTTCTATCCAGGTCTGCCTCATCTATATGGAAACTGTAGAGGTCTTTCATAATAAATTCGCGAACTCGTAATAAACCCCCACGCGGTCTAGGTTCATCGCGGAATTTGTTTTGGATTTGGTACAGCAGAAGTGGTAAGTCTCGATAGCTTTGTACGAAGCGTCCGACGAGGTCGGTAATTACCTCCTCGTGGGTAGGCCCTAAGACTAATGTATGGTCTCGCCGGTCGGTAATTGTGAACAATGTCTTGCCAAAGGCTGTATACCTTCCCGATTTTTCCCAAAGCTCGAAAGGTTGGAGTGAAGGTAACATCAATTCTTGACCACCAGCCCTATCCATTTCTTCGCGGATTATTTGCTCAATTTTCTTTAGCACTCTCCAACCCAAGGGCAAGTACGAATAAACACCGGCTGCCTCCTGCTGAATCATACCGGCCCTGATTAATAACTGATGACTGGCCGTATCAGCTTCGGATGGTATTTCTTTTAATGTCTTGCCGAACAGTCTGGAAAATCTCATGACTTTTCCCTTATCAGCATTAAGAATATCTGAAAGCTAAATCATTAGTTAACTATTTTGTACTCAATGGCGGACAACCTAGTTAAGTATATTGTAAACTTCTGCCATAAGTGCTTTAAAAAAGTCTCTTTCAGCTACGGTGCTAACTATCTTGCCTTTTCTGAAAATAGCTCCTTTACCTTTGCCGCAGGCAATGCCTACATCTGCTTCTTTTGCTTCTCCCGGGCCATTGACAACACAACCCATGACGGCAATCTTAATGGGTCTATTGATTTTTCTTAATTTTTTATCGACGGATTCAGCAAGGCCGATGATATCGACCTCCGACCGCCCACAGGAGGGACAGCTTATAAGAGTAGGACCGTTTTCTCGAAGCCCGAGTGTTTTAAGTATTTCCAAGGCTGTGTAGACTTCTTCACAAGGGTGGGTGCTGAGAGAAACTCGTATGGTATCGCCGATGCCTTCGTAAAGAAGTATACCAATGCCCACTGCGCTACGCACCGCGCCGGCTCTGGGCAGACCTGCCTCGGTTATGCCTAGGTGGAAGGGGTAAGGTATCTTAGAGGCAATTGTTCTATATGCTTCAATGGTCGTAAGAACATCGAACGCTTTAAGCGAGACTTTGATCAAGTCGTAGTCTAAACTTTCCAGCAGTTTTATTTGTTCAAGGGCTATGGTAACCATACGCTGGGCGGTGGATAAGCCTGATTTGGATGAGTGTGGTAGGCTGCCTGCATTAACGCCGATACGAATCGGTATCTGCCTTTGCCGGGCCATCTTTACTACCGCAATAACCTGTTCCCGTTCCCGTATATTGCCCGGGTTCAGACGGAGGCCGTCAGCACCGGCTTTCAATGATTCGAGAGCAAGACGATAATCGAAATGCACGTCGGCGATGATAGGTATGGAAGTTTTTTTCCGTATGGTCGAGATAGCTTGCGCAGCCTCAAAATCTGGGACAGCCACCCTGGCTATCTGACAACCACAATCCGAGAGTTCCTTAATTTGCTTTACTGTGGCCTTGACATCTCTAGTGTCTGTTTTGGCCATTGACTGGACTACAATGGGTGCATCGCCGCCTACTGTTACATCACCTATTTTGAGAGGCTTTGATTGTCTACGGATTATCAAGGTAAAACGCTCTCCCCATGAATAATGTGGGCAATATCATAATAGCTTACGACAATGATAAGAAGCATTAATATAGCGAAACCAATAAGATGAACGAGTCCCTCTCTTTTTGGTGATATCCTTTTTCCTCGACGGACCCACTCTAAAAACACAAAAATCAATCGGCCTCCGTCTAGACCAGGGAACGGAAAGATATTTATTATAGCCAGGTTTATGCTAATTAAGGCAGCAAATTCGAGCAGTGGGCTTATGCCAGCTTTGGCTACCTGCCCGGTTATTTCCGCAATACCTATGGGGCCGGCTACCTGAGGTGCTGTGCCGCTGATAAACCAACCGACTACTTCGTTGCGGAACAAAACCAGTATTTCCCAGCAGTGCACTACACCTTCAGGCACTGCTTTCCAAATGGGGGTGGATTCGCGCACTGTTGTACTGTCCACTCCGGTGATAGTGATGCCGGTTGCACCCTGGCCCTGGGGGGGATTCCATCTTGGTATCAAACTCACTTCGCTCGGCTTTAGTTCGTCCCTTTGTGTCAGCATATTTATTTGTGTGCCAAGATATAACTGGACATAGTAACCAACATCGCCGCGATTTGAAACGGTGTGGTCGTTTATTGCCAGTATCATATCTCCGGGCTCGATTCCAGCCATCTGGGCTGGTGAACCTTGGGACACTTCCTGTATTTGCACTTTCTCGACGACCATGTCATGAGGAATCATAAAACTGATGGAGAATAGCAAAATAGGTAGTAAGATGTTCATCAGCGAGCCGGCACTGAGGACTAGAATTCGTACAGGAATGCTCTTGCTGGCCAAGCTTCCGGGCAATTTCGGGTCTTCCTCTCCGACCATTTTAGTGAAGCCACCCAGAGGTATTGCGTTTATAGAATAGGTTGTCTCTCCCCGCTTGAAACTGATAATCCTGGGGGGAAAGCCTATGCCGAATTCTTCAACCCCAACTCGAGAAGCCTTAGCAGTGATAAAATGTCCGAATTCATGCGCGAAGACGAGAACTACAAGTATGCCCACAAAACTGACAACTGAAAGTAATATAGTTTCGATCATGAATTTACCTTGCTTAGAATTTTAAGTGAGGTATTTCTTGCCCAGTTATCCGCTTCCAATATCTCATCCAGAGTGGGGTTATCAATGCTTTGGTGTAAGCTAAGTGTTCTTTCAATTATTTCAGGGATTTGAGTGAAATCGATGCGGTTTTCCAGGAACAACTCAACGGCTATCTCGTCTGCCGCACAGAGAGTCGCCGGGTATGTTCCCCCCTTTCTACCAGCTTCTAAGGCCAGTTGAAGGCACGGAAACATTGAGTAGTCTATTTTTTCAAAGGTCAGTGAATTAAGTTTCGGGAGGTCGAGGCGCGGCAAATTACGATTAGCTAATCGCTCCGGATATGACAATGCATATTGAATGGCGAAACGCATATCAGGTACGCTCAGTTGTGCTTTGAGCGAGCCATCAACGAATTCCACCAGAGAATGGATGACGCTCTGTGGATGAATCACAATTTCGATTTTACTGAACGGCATCGAAAAGAGCCAGCTTGCTTCGATTACCTCCAGTCCTTTGTTCATCAGTGTCGCTGAATCAATAGTTACTTTTTTCCCCATTTTCCAGGTCGGGTGTTTTAGGGCTTCATCCACTGTAACACTGTTAAGTGTTGCAGGTGCGTTACGAAAGAGAGGACCGCCTGATGCTGTCAGAATAAGTTTGGCTGCCTTGACAGGCTCTCCTTGCAGGCATTGAAATAAGGCGCTGTGTTCACTGTCAACAGGTATAATGGATGCCTTGTGTAATTTGGCGTCGGCCATTACAATCGCGCCTGCCATGACCAGAACCTCTTTATTGGACAGAGCTACCTTTTTACCAGTTTTAATCGCCTCAATGGTTGGTGTCAGTCCGTTTTTACCTGAAGTAGCTACCACGACAATATCTACTTCCGGATGGCTGGCCATCTCTTCCATCGAACATAGCTTAGTGTTCCCCGGAATATTGAATTTCTGAACCGAATATACTAGCTTGGGCTGAAATTGCTTTATTTGACTCATAAGAAGCCCTGTATTGTTGCCTCCCGCTAGACCTGTTACACTAAATCTGTCCGGGAAGTTTTTTACTATGTCTAGGACTTGCTGGCCAATAGAACCTGTTGAGCCTAGAATTGCTAATTTTATCGTATCTTTCTTCATAACCGCGCCAGTTCTACTAAATAGTATACTATAACTCCCGTGAATATGAGACTGTCAAAGCGGTCTAGCATGCCACCGTGCCCGGGTACGAGCTTTCCTGCGTCCTTGACCCCTGTATTGCGTTTGAGCAGCGATTCTACCAGATCTCCAAGCTGTGCGAATACACTGATTATGAAACCAGCAAGGGCTATTTGCCAGTAACTGTATGGTAAGTTGAAGATTAATGCAATTACAAGCGAAGCCGCAACACTGCATAATAAGCCGCCGATGGCTCCTTCCCAGGTTTTGCCGGAGCTTATTGACGGAGCCATTTTGTGTTTGCCCCAGGTTCTGCCGATAAAAAAGGCACCAGTATCGTTTATAAAGGTAGTAAACATAGCTAAAAATACTAGTTCCTTGCCGATTTCAAGGTCTCTAAGTCTAATCCAGTAGCTGAGCATCCAACCGACATAGAAGACACCTGCTATCGTCCATGACCAACTGGTAAAAGCCTGGTCTCTTGGTTGACGGAACAATAGCCAGAGTAATGAAATAATGATGGCTGACGAAATTAAAGTGGGCAGTGCCGCCGTATACGTACAATGGGGAATTCCGATTAACAGAACAATCCAAAAAACGCCGAAATAGGTGAGTGGCCGTACTTTTGCCTTGCTTTCCATGCGATAAAATTCCCAGCCGGCAACACCGGCAATAGCTGCCATCAATATGCTGAACCAAGGTTCGCCAAACCATATGGCAACTATTAGCAAAGGTACTAAGACAATAGAGGTTAAAATTCTATGCCTGAGCATATCAATTGTTTGACTCTACCTGTATCAAATGGAGATATCCGGCCCTGCCCTGCAGCCTCGCCGGGCGTTGTATTATTATTTCAAGTTATTAGTTTTATGTATTAAAAACTACCGGTTTGGAGACAGAGGAGTTCTCAGACTTCCATTATCTCTTTTTCTTTGGTTTGGCCTACGGTGTTTATTTTGTCGATGAAGCTATCAGTAAGCTTTTGAAGCTGGTCTGATGCACGTGAGCATTGATCTTGTGATATTTCTTTATTCCTTTCAGATTGCCGCAGCCGTTCTATGCCTTCGCGTCTAAGATTACGAAGTTCAACTCTCGCCTCTTCTAATCTTTTATTGACTGCTTTGGTCAACTCCTTGCGACGTTCTTCGGTGAGTGGAGGGATCGGGATGCGGATAACACGACTATCGCTGATTGGATTTAGCCCGAGGTCGGAGGTTAGTATGGCCTTCTCAATGCTCCGAACTGAAGCATTATCCCAGGGCTGTATAAGTATCGTTTTAGCATCAGGAATTGAGATGGAAGCCAACTGGTTTATTTGGGTCAGGATGCCGTGATAATCAGCTTTTATGTGTTCTACTAAGGCAGGGGAAGCACGCCCAGTTCTGATAGTTGCCAAGTCTCGAGTTAAAGCTTCAGCGGCTTTTTGCATTTTGCCATTGATTTCAGCAGTTGTACGCTCAATCATCGTTACTCGCTCGTGACAAAGGTGCCAACATGCTCACCGTTTATGGCACGTTCTATACTTTCTTTAGCCTGGAGGTCGAACACTATTATCGGAAGCCGGTTTTCCTGGCATAGTGAGAAGGCTGTGGCGTCCATTACCTGGAGCCGCAGGCTCAGGGCGTCTATGTGGGTTAAACGTTCAAATTTCTTTGCTAAGGGATTTTTGAGTGGGTCAGAATCATAAACACCATCGACATGGCTTTTAGCTACGAGCAGTACTTCCGCACCGATTTCAATGGCTCTAAGCGCAGCAGCAGTATCAGTTGTCATATAAGGATTGCCTGTGCCACCCGCGAAAATTACAGCCCTCTTCTTCTCTAGATGTCGTATGGCGCGGCGTCTTATATATGGCTCAGCGACGGCGTGCATGGTGATTGCTGACTGAGTTCTGGTAATGACTCCTTCAGCTTCGAGTGCATCTTGCAGCGCCAGCGCGTTAATAACGGTAGCCAGCATGCCGGCATAATCAGCGGTAGCACGGTCCATGCCTTTAGCTTCGGCGCTTGTGCCCCGCCAAAAGTTACCTCCGCCTACAACTATAGCTACTTCAACCCCGTTTTCTATTATATCTTTTATCTGCAGGGCCACACGTTTCAAAACAGACTGGTCAATGCCAAATTTCCTTTTCCCCATGAGCGCTTCGCCGCTCAATTTGAGGAGCACTCGTTTGTATTTAACTTTTGCCTTTGCCACTTCTTAAGAACCTAACTCATATCTGACAAATCTGCGTATTTTGATATTTTCACCGACTTTGGCGATTGTCTCGGTTACGATGTCCTGGATGGTTTTGTTAGGGTCTTTGATATATGGCTGTAATAAAAGGCAGGCAGCATTAGGATCTTCATCTGTCTCTTCCGGCAGCTCTTCAGGTGAAACACACTGAGGGCACATGGCGGCGGCCTGGAGAGCTAGGTTATGAGCCAGCTCTTTAAACTCATCGGTGCGAGCTACAAAATCAGTCTCGCAATTCACTTCCACCAAGACCCCTATCTTGCCACCCGGATGAACGTAAGCTTCGATAATTCCCTGCTCAGCGACACGTTCAGACTTTTTGCGTGCCAAGGATATTCCACGCTGGTTAAGAATCTCAATCGCCTTATCAATATCACCTTGTGCCTCCGTAAGGGCTTTCTTACAGTCCATCACGCCAGCACCTGTTTTTTCTCTAAGGTTCTTTATCGTTGCAGTCGAAATCTGCAAAATTATCCTCCTTCTATACTTCAGGCTCCGATGGCTGGTTATTGGTTTCATCCGGTGTAAATATGTGGGATTCCAGTAGTTCACTGGGTTCCATATCAGCAGGAGGTACTTCAGCCATTCCGATTTCACCGGTCTCTTTTATCATTTTGCCTTCGAGAACAGCATCGGCTATTTTGCTGCATATCAATTTAATAGCCTTTATGGCATCGTCATTGGCCGGAATTGGATAATCTATTCCCTGAGGATCGCAGTTGGTATCTACAATGGCGACGATGGGTATTCCGACTTTTTTACTTTCAGCCAGAGCTATCTTTTCTTTGGTAGGGTCTATAATAAATATTGCGCCGGGAACAGTTGTCATCTCTTTGAATCCGCCAAGGAGTTTATTTAGCCGCGCTATTTGTTTTTCTACCTTCATCTTTTCTTTCTTAGGAAGATAATCCAGCTCACCTTTATCTCTTTGGTCTTCGAGCCTTACTAGATAATCTATTCTTGCCTGTATAGTGCCGAAATTTGTCAACATACCACCAAGCCATCTTTGATTTACATAATATGTACTGCATCGCTTAGCTTCATCCTCTACTATATCTTGAGCCTGCTTCTTGGTGCCTACAAAGAGAATGCTCTGCCCGTTGCTGATCAAATCTCTAACATAGTTATAGGCTCGATCGAGCATTACCACTGTTTGTTCCAAGTCTATAATATGTATTCCATTGCGTTGTGTGAAAATATAGCTTTTCATACGTGGATGCCAGTGACCGGTAAGGTGACCGAAATGGGCACCGGCTTCCAGTAGCTGTTTTACTGATATAGACTCCGCCAAGTTGTAACCTCCTAATCAAAATAGACTGGAAATATACTTATTTTGAATCGTACAGGATTTTTCCGCAAAACTGAACATCAGTATAACATAAGGTGATTTCCGAGGCAATTTAACATGCATACGGTATGCCTTCGCAGTTATGCGATGCAGCCTGCTATCCGCATTGGAATGTTTTTAGTCCAAAAGGATTGAACAAACATTAGCATTTGATTCCGGCAAAAAAACTTAGCCCCTCCATTAAGAGGGGCTAAGTGTGTCATCATCGTATCGAGCGCTCAGGATAAACCGATTCTTTGCGCAACTAATTCCCTGTGATAGTCGGTACCGCCAAATGCTGTATCTGCCGCTTTTGACCTTCTGTAGTACAGTGGTATATCGTGGTCATAGCTAGTGGCAATACCGCCGTGTAATCTAATCGCCCATTGAGCCACATCTTTATAGACCTCATTAATATACGCTTTGGCTAATGAAGCTTCCTTATCAGCAGGTTGGCCCTCCGATTCCATTGAGGCGGCCTGGTAAACTAAGTATCGGCCAGTTTGCATCGAAATCCACATGTTTGCCATTAAATGCTGAAGCGCCTGGAAGGCTCCGATAGGCCTTTCATACTGGACTCTTTCTTTCGAATAGGCAACGGTCATTTCAATGCATGTCTGCATGGCGCCGACCGACTCTGCACTCTTGGCTATAGCACCCTTGCGTAACATCATCTCTACAGTAGGCCAGCCTTCGTCCAGCTTACCCAGCATGTTCTTCTTAGGCACGGCAACATCTTCAAAACGGACTTCACACAGCTTATCAGAAGCTATGGTTGGAATTACTTCACATTGTATACCGGAGCTCTTAGCGTCCACTAGAAATAGTGTAATTCCTTTCTTGTCAGTCCCTTCTTTGGTGCGGGTAACACAGACCATGTAATCCGCAATGTTGGCCATTTCAACGAAGAGTT
>CAZJID010000027.1:0-23191 GCA_964545945.1 uncultured Dehalococcoidales bacterium | reverse complement strand
GCCGAGGTGCCTACGGCGATCAAAGTGTTCATATCGGCGGTCCGATGACGCAGGGCTCCCCACATACCCTTGTAAAACCTCCAGCCCGCCCAGAATTGCACCGGCGTAGCTAATACCCACAATACATAGGGCATGTAAGGCTGCCTCATCACCACAGGTACAAAACCGAGAACCATAATCAGTAGACCGAGCACAACGGCCACTATCAAACGATTTCTTAACGCTACCAGGTCTCGTTGTGAAGAAGTGGCCACGTCTTCCAGCGTCTCTGCCTCCTTACCGAGGTCGTAGCCGGCGTCCCTGGCTGCTTTTTGTAAATCGGCAACCTTCATATCGTCGGTATATTCCACGGTTGCCTTTTCAGAAGCTAGATTGACGCTGACTGAAACCACACCTGGCACACCGGATAAAGCATCTTCTACGCGGGCCACACACGAGGCACAGGTCATGCCGCTGACTGGGAATATTGATTTTTTGGTGGCTACTCCATACCCGAGCTGCTGAATAGTGTGCTTGATTTCGCGCAAATCTACTTTACCCGGGTCGTAGTCTACGAACACCTCCTCAGCAGCAAAGTTAACGTTTGCCTGCTTCACTCCGTGCGTCTCGGAAAGCCCCTTTCCGATGGTCCGGGCGCAGGTGGCGCAGGTCATACCGGTTATGTGCAGGCGAACTTTTTCCTGTTTTTTATCCGTTGTCTTTTGTTCCATGTTGCGTCAACACCGTCATTAAGCTCTAATCATATTGTAATTAACTGAGTGACTCGCGATATTATTCTATTTGGACCTCGATGTCGATGCTGTCTATATCGTCGACATCTCTCAGTGACGAGACCATTCCTACTAACGTTTTCGAAATAATATCGTTGGGGAAAGGTGTGAGTGGAATTCCACCGCCGTTTACCTTTATTTCTACATCACCTTTCCTCTGATGTATTTCCAATTCCTGTATTTTTTGCACATCTCTTAACGAGGTAACGGCACCAACCATAGTATGGGATAGGAATTCTTCGACGAAGTGGTTCATAGGGATTGGTTTTTCATTAATCCAGAGTTTTGCCTTGAATATTCCGTCCATTTTACTTTCCTTTATTAAACTGCAGTCTATTTGTAGCCCCGCTCCTTATGTCTCCGAGCAATAGTCTCGGCGAGTTTATCCAGAGCCTCCAGGTCTGTATCCCTGGGATAGCCCTTAACAATCACGGTATCCAGTAATTCGACCCTCAAGTTGGGAATCATGGCTACCAGCTGTTCTACCGTCTTGCCTCCCCACCCGTAAGAACCTATTATGGACGCAAACTTTACATTTGCCCTGACAACATTGGCCAGAGATGCGGCATAAGCAGCGGCAGGATGTGGGCCGGCATGTACCGTAGGCGTCGCGATGACGATTGTAGCCGCGTCTACCAGGGACATAGCCAGCTTCCCCAGGTCTGTGACCGTCAGGTCGAATTGCTTCACCATTACTTTTCTTTTAGCCAGGGCCTCTACAAAATAGGCAACCATTTTTTTAGTGCTGCCGTGCATTGAGACATAGGGTAAAACGACTATATTTTTAGGCTCGCTGAACGCCCAATCACGATGGGCTTCGATAATAAATTCCGGTTTATCATAAACTGGCCCGTGACTGGGACATATAATATCTATGGCATAATCCTTAATCTTCTCTAAATTTTTCTGTATGTTGCTTCGGAAAGGCATCATTATTTCCGAGTAGTATCTTTTGGCTGCTTCATAGACCTGACCTTCGTCGGTCACGTAAAGGTCAGAGGTGGCTAAATGGGAGCCAAAGAAATCGCAGGTGAACATGATCTTGTCCTCTTTGAGATAAGTAAGCATCGTCTCCGGCCAGTGTACCCAGGGAGCGTGAATAAACTCGAGCGTCCTATCTCCCAGAGAAATGGTCTCTTTGTCTTCCACTGTAATAAACTTGTCTTCCGGGACCATAAGCAGGTCGATGAGCATACCCTTAGCTCTGGGCGTACACACCAGCTTGGCGCCGGGATACTTTTCGAGTATCCGCGGGATAGACCCGGAATGGTCCTGCTCGGCATGATTGGCGATTAAGAAATCTATGCTTTTATTAAGCTCGTCCAGATGATTTACCAGCACCTGCTCCATACTGGGGTCCACCGTATCTATAAGAGCCGTTTTTTCGCTTCCCTGAACCAGGTATGAGTTGTAGCTGGTTCCATCCGGCAACGGTATCAGAGAATCAAAAAGCCTCCTGTCCCAGTCGACAGCTCCTACATAATAAATGCCATGCTTTATCGTTCTTGGTGCCATTTCAACCTCCGCTAATACTGGAGAAGTCTCCTTTCACCTTCTATCTTTTTAATGTCGGTTATATCCTGGGTAACCTCCAGACAACCCAGATAAGCGCCGTCCTTGCGAACCGCGAAATAGCGGATATATACCAGCTTTCCCTGCAGATTAATCCAGAACTGCGCCGAGTCTTTCTTCCCGGTTTTGAAGTCTTCCAGTATTTGATTCACTACCTGTACGCTTTTCTGCGGGTGACACTGCTGTACCTTCAGCCCTATAATCGCTTTGGCTCTGGGGAAAATTCTATCCTTAGACTGGCTGAAATAACACACCGTGTCATCTTTATCTACAAAGGTCACATCCACCGGAAGATTATTAAATATAGCTTCAATCTGCTCACTGGATAGATTGCCTGTTGGGAAAGAAATCATACCTTTGACCTCCTGCGTTTCTACAGGCGTCCGGGTCTCGCCGAAGGCAGCCATAGCCGGCTCGGGAGTAAAACAACAATAACCCAGCTCATCGAACTGGCGCCTGATTTCAAGCCACTCGTTTTCCCCGATAACCTCCAGCGCTGCCGGAAAGAGGATATTGTTTTCTTTATAGAAATGACCGGATAAAATTTCAGCTAATGCCAGAGCCACCTCATCGAGCTGCGTTACAAAGTCTGCAAAAGCCTCGATTTTATAGGAATCAACAATCCGGTAAACGCTCTTCTTTACTTCCCTTATTCTGTCATGTTCCATCCACATAACCGCCGGGGGTTCCTTAATACCGTGCTTTTCCAACGACGGAAAAAGGACGTTCTCTTCACGCACATAGTGGCTTTCTGATTCCTTGAGATGCTTCACAATATGCTTCAGCCAGTCAGTCTTGTCGCCTGCCGAAACGAAATCCTTTGCTGCCTTCATTTCCCCGGCCACTTTTTTAAGCTCATCCGCAAACTGCAGTAGCATCTTGTGTTCTTCCATGAGGATGTTAATGGGATGCCCGGCTGGTGCCAGCGGCCGTTCCGTATCAAACGACTCTTTAAGCAAAGCCAGGTGAATATCGCAGAATTTCTGCAGCTCTTCCCGGTGCAGGCCATCTTTTACCAGCTCATCTTCCACCTTCGCCATCTCAGCGGGAGGAATATCACCCAGCTTTTGCCTGCATTCCTCTTTAATCTGCTCCGGGTCGGCACCTTCGTGCAATCGCCTGAGCAAACCCTTTAAGACTTGCTTCCGGTCTTCCATCATACTTTTCGATTTGCCACCAGTTTATTCAGCTATATGGCTGTTCTAATCTAGCTTATCAAACTGGTCTTTGGTGGCCCCACAGACCGGACATACCCAATCATCCGGCAGCTTCTCAAATGCTGTGCCGGGAGGTATATTACCGTCCGGGTCCCCTAGCTTAGGGTCGTAAATGTAGCCACAAACCTGACATTTATATTTGGACATCGTCGCCTCCTGCTTTTTATTCTTTAACGTAGGTCGGAGCAGTCTTGGGAGTTGTGCCTCTTTTAACCTGATGATAATAGTCGTAGGTCATGGGTTCGCCCTCCCCGATTACATCTGCTGCCACAATCTCTCCGACAAAGATTGTATGAGTATGAACGTCTACCTGGTTGATTACCTTGGCCTCGATATAAGCCACCGAATTATCGAGAACTATGGGAGCGCCGACCTCTCCCATCTTATATTTAACGTCCTTTAATTTATCTACATCCCTGCCTGACTTGAAACCAAAGTTCCCGATAAAGTTAAGAGGAGTCACTTTAGATAAAATGGATACCGAAAATACTTTGCTCGACCCAACAAATTCATTAGTTAGATTTTGCTTGTTCAACGCCATAGCGACAATAGGCGGCTCCGAGCAAACCTGAAACACTGTGTTGCAAAGCTGACCATTGAACTTGCCATCTTTTTTGGAACAGACAACATACATCCCGTAAGCCATCTTGTGGAGAGCTTGCGTATTCATAGCCATAGCTATTCACCTCCCATAATATTTTTTTGAAGGGCTGTCCCAGGCCCCATAAAAATCCCGTTTCTGGAGATACCACCTAGCCGCCGTCGAGTGAATGATGTTCTGCTTTGCGGAAATAGCCCGCCGGGTCAATCAGGTATTCTCGATAATCAACCAGCGCCAGATAGTGGCCTTCCTCCTCGGCAGCCAGGGCTGAGTACAGCTTCTTCTCAGCGTCATATCCCGCTTGCTGTCCATGTTCCTGGTAGTATTCCCTGGTTTTATTCTCCATTTCCATAGCCTTAGCTATGCTCTCAAGGTCGCCGCTGCTGGCTTCAACGCTGGTAGCGGCCGCCTTCATCTCCTCCGCAAACACGGTATCCAGAATGGCCCCTTTTCGGGGTTGAATGCCCACTTCAGGCCAGGCCTTTTGCTTTCTTATAGCGCCAAATATCTCTCCGAATAGACGGCGGTGCTTGTCCTCCTCTCCGGCCAGCCATTTAAAAAGCTCCTTACCCACTTTGTTATCGCTTTTTTCACTTGCTTGCAGGTAGTATTCTTTGCCGTCTAACTCCATCTGAATGGCGAATTTAATCGCGTCTAAAGTCTGGTTTTGTTCTTGATTCATTTTCATTTACACCCGCCAAATAATCAGTGTATTATTTCGTCTTTTTTACGTAGGCCTTGAAAATACCGCCTTCATCTTCTATGCCAAGGCATTCGTTACCGGTGCTCTTACACCAGTTGGGTATATCGTCCTTTATTCCCCTGTCATCGGCTAAAATTTCCAGGACTTGCCCTGGCTTTAACTGCTTTATCTTCTGAGCCGTTTTGGCGATTGGCATAGGGCAGTAAAGTCCTATGCAATCAAGAGTTTCGTCAGCTTTCATTCGTCATCTCCTGCCAAAATTCCGGCTATTATTTCCTTCGTTCCTTCTTCAGTGGAGCACCGCATTCAGGGCACGTTGTAGCATTAAAATCCGACACTATGACTCCGCAGCTTACACAATAATTGATGACCGCCCCACAAGCGTGACAGAAGGGACAGCCGGCGATTACCAGCTCCTCTTCGCAATAAGGACACAGGCACCTGTGTTCTTTCTTATCCTTACCGGATTTAGCAGACTTCACACTCTTCTCCTTCTTCATCACTTTCTCCTTTCTCTTGCAGACCTTCGATTTTTACTCCCTTTTTTTTAGCATAATCACGGATGGCCGCCTGCAAGGCCTGCGCCCCTAAATTGGAACAATGATATTTATTCTTGGGCAAGCCTTCCAGCTCTTTGGCCACCAGGGCAGGCGTTATCTTTACCGCTTCCTCCAAGGTTTTACCCTTCGCCATTTCGCTGGTCATGCTGGAAACGGCCACCGCAGCCCCGCAGCCGAAGGTCTGAAACTTGACGTCTTCTAGGCGTTTATCTTTCACCTTGATATAAAACGTCATCATATCGCCGCACACGGGGTTGCCAACCTCGCCGATACCGTCCGCATCTTTAATCTCTCCGACATTCCGCGGATTCATAAAATGGTCCATCACCTTTTGACTATATGCCGGCATTATATTCACCCCCTATTTTCTTTGATGAATTTTGCATACAGAGGAGACATCTGCCTCAGTTTATCGACGATCGGAGGCAGTTTCTCCAGTACATAATTTATGTCAGATTCCTCAATATCCAATCCCAGTCCGAATAGCAGTGAACCCTGTGCCTTTTCGTGGGGTATACCCATGGCAATCAGCACATGGGAAGCTTTCAAAGCTTTAGAGGTGCAGGCTGAGCCGCTGGAGACAGCGATACCATCGCGATCAAGCCACAGCAGCATGCCTTCGCCTTCGATAAACTCAACGCAAAAGCTGGCGTGCTGGGGAAGGCGTTCGGTCGGGTGGCCGGTAAGGAAAACATGTCCAGTTGCTTCAGGCAAGCCTTTTATCAGCTTGTCTCTCAAGCCTGACAGGCTTTTCATGCGCGCCGGCATGTCTTTCATAGCTATTTCAGCAGCTTTGCCCATACCCACTATCGCCGGTACGTTTTCAGTACCCGGTCTCTTTCCGCCTTCCTGCACACCGCCATCCATCAACGGTATGAGGCGAACCCTCTTACGAACCCACAGAGCACCCGAGCCCTTAGGACCATAAAATTCATTGCCCGCCAGGCTCAAGGCATCCACTCCCATCTTATTTACATCAACAGGTATACTGCCGGCGCTCGCGACTGCGTCGGTATGAAACAGTACGCCGGCTTCTTTTACTCTCTTAGCGATTTCGGCAATAGGCTCTATGGTACCCACTTCCCCATTGGCGTGCATTATCGACACCAGTATGGTTTCTTTCTTTATATTTCTGGCCACTTCATCGGGGTCTACACGACCGTATTTATCGACTGGCAACTCAGTAATCTCAAAGCCTGCCTTTTCCAAGGTTCTGGCCGCATGAAGCACTGAAAAATGCTCTATGGCAGAGACAACTACGTGCTTACCCTTCATTATTTGGCCGCGGGCCAGTCCTTTAATCGCGAGATTGTTGGCTTCGGTACCGCTCGAAGTAAAAATTATTTCTTCGGCATCTCCGCCGACCAGGGCGGCCACTTGTTCACGAGCCCCGTCTATGGCTTCTCTGGCCTCATCGCCCCAGGAGTGGATGGATTGTGGATTTCCATAAACCTCACGAAAATAAGGCTGCATAGCCGCCAGCACCTCGGGCAGTACCGGTGTAGTCGCCATATTATCCAGATAAACTTTTTTCGCTGGTTCTTTATCATTCCCCATTGCCGCATCTCCTGCTATTTTTTAGATTGCTTTTTTACTTCCTCATATCTGGCCGAACCCTCGCTGAACAGTCTCTCCTCTTCCTCGGTAATTACAATAAGCGGTGGAACTCCAATAGGTTTGCCCTTGTTATCTGTAGCTACCATTATATAATGTGCCACCATAGCCAGTCGCCGCTCTCCGGTATTCAGGTCCTCGGCCTCGATCTCCACCAGTACCTCCATAGATGTATGGCCTACGAAGGTCAGTTTGGCATGAATTAACACCAGATTACCGACGAGGACGGGGCTGATGAAGCGTATGTTATGTATCGTGCCGGTCACCGGATTTGCCTGACTGTGTCGGGCGGCCACCACACCGGCAGCATTGTCCATCATCTTCATAAGTTCGCCACCGTGAACGACGCCGGCCGGATTGCTGTGATGAGGTAACATAAGCTCGGCCATCTCGACCGCCGAATGCCCCACCGTCTTACCCTTGAACTCCTTCTTCTCAGCCAGCGTATCTATCAGCTTCTCGAAATTTTCTTCGTGCCTCTGTTCCACCTTGCCCATCCGGCGAAAGAAATCGGCGATATCATTAAAACCTTCTTCATCGGCTATTCGTGCCGCTTCAGGATACAGTCTGCTGGCTTCTTCATGTTCGCGGCCAATGGCCAGCTTTAGATTGGCCATGGTGTCCCCCAAGCCACCCAGAAATTTAAATTCATGCTCGGCATGTTCGGACTCATTCTGTGATGTCGCCGAAAACATATCGGCTATCTGTCGCAGACCGGCCTCTCTAGCAACCTTCGCAAAGTATGCGTAGACAGAATCAACATGTACCTCTCTGGCAAATGCCTTGCGCAAAGCATCCTCGGTCCTGCTTCCTTTCAACCTCATAAATATCTCCTTAATTGAAGGATACGATATCTTCCACCTAAAGCTCCCAATTAATGTCCAGTCTTAGGCTGGCTCACGAGAGGTTCAATTTTTGCTTTAGCCACTTTTCATCGTAGCCGACGGAAACCTCGCCGTCAATATCGACAACCGGCACCGCAAGTCTACCAGTCTTGTTCACCATTTCATCGCGGGCAGCCTTGTCAGTGGCCACGTCAAGATTTTTATAAGCAACTTTGTTTTCGTCCAGCAACTGCTTGACTTTAAAGCACCAGGGTCACGAAGTTGTGGTATATACCTTAACCTCTTTTGCCATTTCGCCTCCTAAAAAGTTATTATAGTAATTTCCAAATTTAACATAGGATATTATGCGCCGTCTAACGTAAAATAGTCCTAAAATCGATAGCCAAAAAGTTAAAAACTTATGACATTTTGAGGACGGCTAAATTTGCCCTATACTAAATCTGCTTCCTCAGCTTATCCAAACCGCACCGCGTATCCTGGGTGATCTTAACCTTTGACCTTATCTCGTGTAGAAGCTCCCATGCTACCTTCTCATCGTGGTCAATAACAGCCTGTTCCAGTCTCGCTACTTGCTGCTCGTCCAGGGTTATCACTGCTTTTGGCATCAACTTCCTCCTACCGCTTCAACCAGCTGACAGTCCAGGCAAAGCCCGTAAAACTCCAATCGATGATAATTTATCCGGAAACCCGTACGCCGGGCAGTCGTCTTGTCGATCTCAGAGTTGATGGGTTCATCAACGTCAAAGACCCGACCGCATGTCTCACACCTGAAATGATAATGATTATCGTTTCGGGCATCGAAGCGGCTATAGCTGCCGCATAGCTCCAGCTCCAATATCTCGCCGCTCCGGCACAACTGTCTCAGATTCCGATAAACGGTACCCAAGCTGATGTTGGGTATCTTTTTCCTTACCTCGTTATAGATCCAATCGGCCGTAGGATGCGAGGTCGTACTCTTCAGAACCTCGAGTATGGCTGCCCTCTGTCTAGTTTTCCTCATTTATTTATTAGGAATAATTATCGTTAGCTTAATTATACCTCAAATACGATGGATGTCAAGGTTTTTGTTCGGAACCGCTTCTTTTAAGCTTGACTACAAGTTTGAGCCCTTCCATGCCGATAACCTCGACTTCATCACCTACCTCCATCTCTGTTCCGTTGCTAATCGCTTTCCACAATACACCCTGGACTTTAACATTGCCTTCAGGTGCCAACGGTCTGGTAACCGTACCCTCGCTGCCGATGATATCGTCGGGAGCCACTTTCGGTCTAATAAAAAAAGTATGCCGGCCGATCCGGTACATAATAACGGAATAAGCGGCCAGGCCGACCATCAATATAGCCAGCCCCCACCAGGGAATATTTACATTAAAGAATCTGGGTAGCAGCCACAAGACCACGGCAACCAGCAAAATCTCTTCGAGCAGCCAGCTGAAAACCGCTTGCAGCGTGTACCACATAGGCGGCCTGTTTTTCATTTAAGATAGCTTGCCCAGGTCAGGTTCATAACGTCCCTCTCCACACAGAAAGGCGCAATTAGGACAGTATCTCGAATCAGGTGGAACATCGGCTCCACAGTTCGGACAACTGGCATTTAACTTAGCGCCGCAGCTGCCGCAAAACCTGTAGTCGGGGGGGCTTTGTGAACTGCATCTGGGACAGGTTTTATCCGACTGCTCAGGCGTTGCTGCCAGTTTCTCCCCGCAAGTCATGCAGAAGCGGTAGCCTATGATATTCTCTCCCCCGCACTTGGGGCAGAGAAACGTTTCTACCAAGTCAGACGGTCTCCATAATCGTATATACCATATTATATTTCGAAAAACACTACCAATTTTAACGGTTTACGGGATTTAGCTCAAGAAAGAGGATAGCGATAATGTTGACCACAAAAATTCGCTCTACTTCGACCTGCGGGTTAGAAAAGAGGGATACAATCTTAATGCCCTGGCTAACGAGCTTGGATTGCCAGACACTGCTACCGGTGCTTTGGCTATTCCTCCACAATAGCCACCACACGTGCCCAGCCGGCGCTACCGCCGGTTAGTTTGACCGGAAAGCAGGCCACTTTGAAGCCGGACGGGCCCGGCAGCTTATCTAGATTTGCCAGCTTCTCAATATGGCAGTATTCTTTTTCCCTGCCAGCAAAGTGGGCACCCCACAATAGGTCCTTATCACCCGTTTCAGCGAAGTCCTCTTTTATCGCCCAGAAGGGACGGTCCCAGCCCCAGGCATCGATGCCCATAACCCGGACACCCTGCTCAATCAGCCACAGCGTCGACTCCCGGGTCATGCCGCAGCCGACATCGAAATATTCCTTTTTGCCCCATTGTTTATCGGCGCCCGTCTGTATCATAACGATGTCCCAGGGCTTAATCTTATACTCGATCTTCTCTAAGGCTTCTTCAAGGTCTTCTACCGTTACACCCGAGCCGCGCGGTTTATGCCTCATATCCAGCACCACACCGTCGTGGTAAAACCAGTCCAAAGGCATCTCATCGATTGTCCTCGCTTCTTTCCCTTCCGACTTCGGTGCGTAATGCCACGGTGCATCGACGTGCGTCCCGGCGTGGGCGCCCATGACCACGCTGTCGTTGGCCCAGCCCAGTCCCTCGGGCAGGTCCTGCTGGCTGCAGCCGAAAAAGTCCGCCATTCGCTTTACGCTTTGCCCATGCACTTCATGAACAACCTTGACCGGCAACGGCTCGCTGGGGCTTTCCTCCGTGGGTACACTCAAGTCTATTATTCTAACCATCTCTGCCTGCCTCCTCCGTCAGATTCGATACCGTTGCTAGTAACCGACCTTATCCCTGCCTTTAAGGCCCAGTATTTTCCGGGCTTCGTCAGGTGTAGCGATATCGCGCTCGAATTCCCGGGCTATCCTGACCACCTTCTCCACCAGCTCGGCGTTACTTTTAGCCAGCTTACCTTTTTTAATAAAGATGTTGTCCTCCAGACCCACCCTGACGTGTCCGCCCGTCATTATGGCCAGCGCCGCCGCCTTAAATTCGTCGGGATAACCTACACCTATTACAGACCACCTGTAATTTTCAGCGCCTAATAGCCTGTCCGAGGTCTGTTTCATGAACATTATGTCTTCCAGAGAAGAGCCTATGCCGCCCAGCACTCCGGTAACGAACTGCATCCATATAGGCAATTGCAGCAGATTCTGTCTCACCAGATAGGCTATGTTGTAAATATGGCCAACGTCATAGGCTTCGCACTCCGGCCTGGTGTCGTTGTCCTTCATAGTCTGGCAGAAATATTCTATGTCTGAGAAAGTATTACGGAAGACGTTCTCTTTGGTGCCCAGTATGAACCCCTTTTCCCAGGCATATTTATAGTCTTTATCCTCATACCTGCCGGCTATGGGATGAATGGAGAAATTCATCGACCCCATATTGAAGGAGGCAAGCTCCGGTTTAAATCTGGGCACGACGGCTATCCTTTTTTCAGCATCGGCGCCGACCGCGCCGCCCGTGGTTATGCAGACGATAACATTGCTCCGCTGCTTAATATTTGAGACGATCTCCGCGTATACCTCCAGGTCTGATGTGGGCATGCCGTCCTGTGGATTCCGGGCGTGGATATGCACCGATGCGGCGCCGGCTTCAGCCGCCCTGACCGCCTCATCGGCCAACTGTTGCGGAGTAATCGGGAGATAAGGTGTTTGGGTTGGCATAGTTACAGCGCCGGTAAGGGCCGCGGTTATAATCAATTTTTCCATTTATGGTTCTCCTGGCTACTGAATTTTCCCCGTGGAAATACAAAAGCAATTATAACAAATAAGTAAGATTCCATAATCGTTCTACCTATGAAAGATTAACTTCAATATTTCATTTTCATACCATTTCCACCGTGTTATACTATGAACGAGGCTATAGTGGCTGGCATAACCGAAGACAAACAGAGGATAAACGAGCTACGCGAGCTTATCAGCTATCATAACCACCGCTACTACGTACTCGACAGCCCGGAAATCAGCGACGCCGAGTACGATAAGCTCATGCGCGAGCTAAAGCAGCTCGAAGACGAATATCCCGAGCTGATAACTCCGGACTCGCCCACCCAGCGAGTCGGCGCTGAACCGTTGGCCGCCTTTGGCGTCGTCGAACACCCCCAGCCTCTGCTCAGCCTGGCTAATGCTTTCTCAGACGAGGATCTCGATGCCTGGTACAAGCGGGTTTCAAACCTCCTGGGCGGTGTCAGACCCGACCTGGTCTGCGAGCTAAAAATGGACGGTCTGGCGGTTGCTTTAACCTATGTCGACGGCCTGCTTGAGGTCGGCGCCACCCGCGGCGACGGCTTCCGCGGCGAGAACATCACACAGAACCTGCGGACAATAAACAGCATACCTCTTTCAGTCCCGAAAGAGGCACCGCCCAGATTCGAGGTCAGGGGTGAGGTCTATTTGTCGAAGGCCGGATTTAAAAAGCTAAACGAGGAGCGAGCAAGGGAAGACCAGCCGCTTTTCGCCAACCCCAGAAATGCCGCGGCCGGCTCGGTGAGGCAGCTCGACTCCAGGATAACGGCTCAGCGGCCGCTGGATATATTCGTCTACGGACTGGGCTGGGCGGAAGGTAAGCAAGTACCGGATACTCACTGGGAAACCATGCAATATATCAAATCGCTGGGCTTCAGGTTAAATCCCAACAACGAGCTGTGCCCCACTATTGATGATGCTAAGGCCTTCTACGCCAGATGGGTCAAGAGCCTGGAAACTCTGCCCTACGAGGCCGATGGCGTGGTGGTCAAAGTCAACTCCATTCCTTGCCAGGCCGAGCTGGGATACGTGGGCCGTGAGCCGAGATGGGCCATTGCCTATAAGTTCCCGGCCGTCCAGGGCACCACCCGCCTGCTGGACATCGGCATCAATGTGGGCCGGACGGGCAGCCTTAACCCTTACGCCATACTGGAGCCGGTACAGGTGGGCGGCGTTACCATCAGCCGCGCCGCGCTTCACAACGAAGAGGATATACACCGCAAGGACCTTCGCATCGGCGACTGGGTGGTTATACAACGCGCCGGCGAGGTTATTCCGGAAATAGTAGAACCCATCGTCAGCAAGCGTACGGGTAAGGAGAAAATATTCCACATGCCGGGCCGCTGCCCGGTCTGCGGCGCCGAGGTAATAAAGCCCGAAGGCGAAGCCATGCACCGCTGCACTAATGCCGCCTGCCCCGCCCAGGCGCTGGAAAAAATCAAACACTTCGTCAGCCGCGGCGCCATGGATATAGAGGGCATCGGCGAAATGATGTCTCAGGCGCTCTTTGAGGCCGGGTTGATAAAAGATGTGGGCGACATCTACTATCTTTCGCGAGAACAGCTTCTCAGCCTGGAAAAAGTAGCCGATAAAAGCGCTGCCAACATATTAAACTCGATTGAAAAAAGCAAAGACCGGCCTCTGCCGCGGGTAATCTTCGCCCTGGGTATTCCCGGTATCGGCGACCAGACCGCCGAACTGCTGGTCGAGCACTTCAGCAGCATCGAGGAACTATCTCAGGCATCAAGAGAGCGATTGCAGGAGATTCCGTCCATAGGGCCCAAAATCGCCGACAGCATACTGGCCTTCTTCCGGCAGAAACAGAACCGGGAAATCATCGACAAGCTGAGAAATAAGGGAGTTAAGCTGGAGGCGGGAAAGGTTAAAAAGGCAGACCTGCCGCTGGCCGGCCTCGATTTCGTCATCACCGGCAGACTGGAGGCCTTTCCTCGGGAACAAGCCGAAGCCAAAATAAAGGACCTCGGCGGAAAAGCCGGCTCCGACGTTACCAAAAAGACGAGCTATCTGGTGGTCGGCGTCGACCCGGGCTCCAAGCTGGCGCGGGCCCAGTCGTTCGGCACTAAAGTGCTGAACGAAACTGAATTTTTGCAACTTTTAAAACAGGCAGAGGACAAAGTTAAATGAAATTAATTATCGGTCTGGGAAATCCGGGCAAAATCTATGTCCGCAACCGGCACAATATAGGTTTCCGCAGTGTAGACCATCTTGCGAAGCTCTACACCATCGGAACCCACAAACGCCAGTGCCATGCGCAAGTCGGCACCGGTAAAATAGCCGATATAAAAGTCATGCTCGCCAAACCGGCGACCTTCGTTAATCAGAGTGGTGAAGCCGCCATCTGTTTGCTCCACAACTACGACCTCAAGCCAAACGACCTAATTGTGATACATGACGACCTCGATTTACCGCTGGGCAAGCTGCGCCTCCGCCCCGAGGGCAGCGCCGGCGGACACAAAGGAATAGCTTCTATAATTACAGCTCTGGGCAACGAGGACTTCGCTCGCATCAAAGTCGGCATCGGCCGCCCCCTGGACCGCGATGGCAACGCAATTACCGACGAAGACGGCATAGTCGACTATGTGCTTAGCGACTTCACCCCCCGCGAAGACGACATTATCAAGGCCACCATCGCCCAGGTAGTCAAAGCCGTCCAGTCGATATTAACCGAGGGCATAACCGCGGCCATGAACAAGTTCAACTGATTTTTGCAACTAAATAGTGGAATGTCTCAGGTGACTAAATAAATTAAAAAGGGGGGCAGGAAATGACAGCAATGATTAAAATACTAACCGAGCCGTGGATGCTTTGGCTGTGCGGTTCATTTGGTGACGCGCTGGTTATCGTCGGGATTGTAACTGCAGCTCTGGACAAACAAATCGCAGGTTTTACCCCCATAACCTGGATACTGCTGGGAATGGTCTTCTACTTCTACTTCATCATCTCTATATCAGCCCGCATAATGGTCAGCCTGCAGGGCAAAGCCAACAAATAGCGGCACTTAATGCGTCTGACAATAGATACAAACAGGGCCATCTACAAACTGAGAATGAGTACGAAAGCTAACCCAGTGCCTGCGCCAGATAGAGCGGCCAGACAACGATACCAAGTATAATTTTCCACCAGACCAGATGGGCGAAGCCGATGGTGAATAACCAGCCGCCGAACCAGATAACTCCGGCAAGGCTCGAACCGGTGTGAGTAACTGTATGCTTACTTTCCTGATCCATTTGAAGTCCTCCCTCTCTATTTATATAAGGACCTTACCGGTCGGTGTCTGTCATCCAAGATAGGTTTTGTCGGCTATTTTATCTTCACCAGTTCTATATCAAAAATAAGGTCTTTGCCGGCAAGCGGCGGATTACCATCCAGGGTTAGGGTACCGTTATCAGATATGGCGGTGATAGTAAAATAATATGTCTTGCCGTCTTGACCCGTAACCTGCAATACCTGGCCGACCGACGGCTCCTGATCGCTGCTAAGCCTTTCACGCGGTACCTGTATTACCAGTTCGTCAAGGTGCTGTCCGTAAGCTTCATCAGCGGGTATCCTAACGGTTTTCTTTTCCCCAACCTTCATTCCCAGCACCGCCTGTTCGAATCCGGGAATCAGCTGGTCACTCCCTAAAGTAAACTCCAATGGGTCATGCCCGGTCGATGAGTCGAATACGGTACCGTCCGCCAGCCTTCCCGTATAATTTACCTGTACTGTATCCCCATTCTGGGCAACACGTGTTGACGTGGAGCCGCATCCAGTCAGGACTGCCACCGTTAGCATGACAGCTATCAATGCAATATGTCCAACTTTTAACACTTTATCCTCCGATCTATATCAACGCATTCGGCATGTCGAATTTTACTCCTCCCTTCTATGATTGGCAATTTCCCGTCTGATTTCATTCTCATTGCCGCTGTCAGACTCCAATGATATAATGACTGAAAAGCAACTTCAAAAGTTATCTTCGATGTGGCCAAATCAACTGTAGACAGGAAATTAACCATTGCCGTTATCGGGGGCGGAAAATGCACTCCTCAGGAAGCGGCGCTGGCAGAAACCGTAGGCAGAGAGCTGGCTAAACGGGGAGTTGTGCTGGTCTGCGGCGGTTTGACCGGAGTTATGGAAGCCGCCTGCCGTGGCGCTGCCATAGAGTCCGGGCTTACAGTGGGTATTCTGCCCGGCGAAAACCCCGAGGATTCCAATCCCTACGTGCAAATCCCCGTTGCCACCGGCACGGGCCACGCCCGAAACGTAGCCGTGGTCAGATCGGCTCAAGCCGTAATCGCCATCGACGGCGACTACGGGACGCTGACCGAGATCGGTTTCGCCTTGAAAGGCGGTATCCCGGTCGTCGGTCTGCATACCTGGTCGTTATATCGCAACGACGAAGAAGACATGTCTATAGTGAAGGCAGAGGACGCGGTAGACGCCGTGGAAAAAGCGCTGTCTTTAGCCAAAGGGCAAAAGCTGGAGTGAAATGATGGAAACTACAAAAGCTACTATAAAGACGATTAGAGCACGAGAGATACTTGACTCTCGCGGCAATCCTACCATCGAAGCAGAAGTAACCCTTTCTGACGGCGCAGTTGGTGTGGCGGCCGTTCCTTCAGGCGCCAGCACCGGCATACATGAAGCTGTGGAGCTCCGGGATGGAGATAAACGTCGCTATGACGGCCTCGGCGTGCTGAAAGCCGTAAGCAACGTCAATGATAAAATCGCTCCCACCTTGATTGGCATGGCGGCTTCAGAGCAGGAAAAAATCGACGGCAAAATGCTCGAACTCGATGGCACCTCCGATAAGTCCAACCTGGGCGCCAATGCCATACTTTCGGTGTCTCTGGCTGTCGCCAGAGCGGCTGCCAACTCCGCGGGCGTTCCTCTCTATCGTTATCTGGGCGGCGACGAGGCCCGATTGCTGCCTGTGCCTATGCTTAACATTTTGAACGGCGGTAAACACGCCGCCGATTCCACCGACCTTCAGGAGTTCATGGTGGTACCGGCAGGTGCCACAAGCTTCAGCCAGGGCTTACAGATGGCAACGGAAATTTATCATGCACTCAAGAAAGCCATTAAAGTCAAAGGGCTGAACAGCAACGTCGGTGACGAGGGCGGCTTCGCTCCATCGCTGGAGTCGAACAAACAGGCTGTCGAGATAATCCTGGCTGCAATCGACCTGGCCGGCTATAAAGCAGGCAAAGACTGCTACATCGCTTTGGACCCGGCATCCAGCAGCTTTTATGTTAATGGGAAATACGTTCTGGCCAGAGACGGACTAGCGCTTACTACCGACGAAATGATTGCCTACTATACCAAATGGGTATCGAGCTATCCCATTATCAGTATCGAAGACGGACTGGACGAGGATGACTGGCCGGGCTGGACGTCGCTTACTTCCACCCTGGGCAGGAAGATTATGCTGGTAGGCGATGACCTGTATACTACCAATCTCAAGCGGCTCGATAAGGGCATCGCCGAGAAAGCATCCAACGCTATACTGATAAAACCGAATCAGATCGGCACCTTGAGCGAGACCCTAGCCACGGTAAAAAGAGCCCAGCAGGTAGGCTGGAAAACCATAATCAGTCACCGGTCCGGTGAGACCGAAGATACAACTATAGCTGACCTGGCGGTTGCCGTCGGCTCAGGCCTGATAAAAACCGGTGCCCCCTGCCGTAGCGAAAGGGTGGCCAAGTACAACCGCCTGCTAAAAATCGAGGGGGAACTCGGGGCTAAAGCCCGATTCTCGGGTAAGAACGCACTTTCAATCTAGGAGGCCAAAATGGAGATAGTCCAGGGAGTACATCAGATAAAGATCCCTCTGCCCGGAGCTGTAGACCATATGAATGTCTACCTCATAGAAGGCACCCAGGGGAACCTGCTGATAGATACCGGTTTCGATACGCCTGAGGCGTTCGGAGCACTGCGTGATGCTCTCAAATTCAGCGGATTCGGATTTAAAGATATAACGGTGATTGCGGCCACCCATATCCACCCCAACCATTACGGCATGGTGGACAAGCTGAAACAGATGTCCGGAGCCAGGGTGGCGCTGAGCGACATAGAAGCCAGATTTTTAGATTCACGGTACGGAAAAACCGACTCGCTTCTGGAAGAAGTAAAAAAACTCTTAGCCTCCAACGGTGTTCCAGAGGCTGATTTAACCGAGCTTGCCGAATCGTCCCTGGCTATCAAGCAATTCGTCGGAGTGGTAAAGCCCGATATCATACTCAAAGACGGAGATAAAATCACGGTCGCCGCTTCAGAGTTCAAGGTTATACTGACACCGGGACATTCACCCGGACACATTTGTCTGTACGAGCCGAAAAGAAAGCTGTTCTTCTCCGGCGACCATCTATTGCCGGATATATTTCCTCACGTCGGGTTCCACCCGCAGTCGGGCGCTAACCCTCTAGCCGACTTCTTCAAGTCATTAGATGCGCTGGCTGAACTCGAGGTCAGTTTTATTTTCCCCGGCCACGGCTCAGTTTTCAGCGGCTTCAGTTTGAGGCTCGGCGAATTGCATTATTATCACGAACAGCGGCAGCGAACCATAATGAGAATAATCGAAAGCGATAACAAGAGCGCTTATCAGATAGCCACCGAGATTCCCTGGATGCCGGCCGGCGATTCAGTCCCTTTTAATAAACTCACCGCCTTCGATAAACGGTTGGCGGTTATGGAGACACTGGCCCAGCTCAAGCTGCTGATGAGCGAAGGGAAAGCACAGAAAGTAGTCAAGGAAAATATCGACCTCTACTGGGCCGGAGGCTAACCACGCTAATCTCTGTCTAGGATTTGAACCGAATGGACGAACAATTAAAGAAGCGGGTCAGGAATCTAAAGCTCAAATACAAAAAAGTCCCTCAACCGGAGCTTTTGATAGCCATAGCCAACCCGCGTCTGGAAACAGACTACGAAGAAGAAATCGTTACCGGCGAGTTCACCACGCTCTGCCCGTTGAATCCGGGGCAGCCCGACTACGCCACGCTAACTATAAAATACGTCCCGGACAAGCTAATAGTTGAACTGAAATCGCTCAAGTTCTACCTGATAAGCTACCGGATGGTAGAAATATTTTTTGAGGAGGCGACCAACAGGGTATTAAATGACCTGGTAGACGCTATTAAGCCTAGAAGAATGGAGATAGTGGCCGAGTGGAATGTAAGAGGCGGCATTGGCACAAAAATCACAGCAAGTTATAATGGAAGGGCATAATCTTCACAAAAGGGGGCAGTACAAATGGCAGAAAAAATAGGCATCAACGGATTCGGACGTATAGGCAGGCTGGCTTTCAGAGCTATAAATCAGCATTACAGCGATAAGCTGGAGGTAGCCGTCGTTAACGACCTGACTGATTCTATGACAAACGCCCATCTACTCAAATACGACAGCAACTACGGCATTTATCCGGGGAAAGTAGAGGTTAAAGAAGACACGATCGCCGTTGACGGCAAAAAGACCAAGGTAATCGCCGAGCGCGACCCGGGCAAGATACAGTGGAAAGATTATGGGGTTGACCTAGTAATCGAATCCACCGGACTTTTCACCGATGCTGCCAAGGCGTCCGCTCATTTCCAGGGTGGTGCTAAAAAGGTCGTCATTTCGGCGCCGGCCAAGGGCGAAGATATAACCATCGTTCTCGGCGTAAACGAAGATAAATATGACCCGGCTCAACACCGCATTATATCCAATGCATCTTGTACTACCAACTGCATAGCCCCGGTGGTTAAAGTGCTGCATGAAAACTTCGGTATCAGCAAGGGATTCATGTCTACAATTCACGCTTACACCAATGACCAGAGGCTGCAGGATATGTACCATAAAGACCTGCGCCGGGCGAGGGCGGCGGCGACGAACATAGTCCCCACCACCACCGGAGCTGCCAGAGCGGTAACGCTGGTTATACCGGAACTCAAGGGCAAGCTCGACGGGGTTGCTTTCAGGGTGCCGGTGCCCACCGTTTCTCTGTGCGACTTCGTGGCCGACCTGGACAAAGAGGCAACCGTCGAGAAAATAAACGACGTCTTCAAGTCTACGGCAGACGGCAAGTTAAAAGGAATACTCGAGTACTGCGATAAGCCGCTGGTGAGCTCCGATTTTAAGGGTAATCAGCACAGCTCAATATTCGACGCCCTGAGCACTATGGTCCTCTCGGGCAACATGGTCAAGGTGCTGTCCTGGTATGACAATGAATGGGGTTACAGCTGCCGCCTTGCCGACCTGGTTATATATATACTCGGCAAGGGCTTATAAAGCAGCTACTTTTTCTTTGCCAGCAGCGACTCCCGCACAATCTGCGAGATGTCCTTGACCGCCAGCTTGCCTTCAAGGTCTTCCGCTTTCACGGCATCGGTAAACATTACCAGGCAGCTGGGGCAGGCAACTGCCAGAGTATCAGCACCGGTGGCGTAGGCCTCTCTGACCCTGGCCCGTGCCGGGCTCTCCTCGCCTCCAGCCAGCATGTCCATAATAAAATTGCCGCTCCCGCCGCCGCAACAGAAGGCATCGGCTCTGTTTTTCTCCATCTCCACCAGCTCAAGACCGGGTATGCTGCCTAATATCTGCCTTGGCTCTTCATATACGTTGTTATATCGACCCAGAAAACAAGGGTCCTGATAGGTGACCTTCGCCTTAACCGGAGAAAGTTTTAGTTTCCCTGCCTTTATCAAATCATTCAGCAGCTGAGTGTAATGACTCACCTCGAAGCTGGCTCCCAATGCCGGGTAGCGATTTTTCATAACGTTGTAAGCATGCGGGGAAAGTGTAACTATCTTCGTTACACCCTTCTCCTTAAATTTCTGACTATTTTTTTCAACCAGCGTCTGAAACAAGCCCGCCTCACCCAGCATATATACTTCGTTGCCGCAGCACTCCTCGTCATTGCCCAGAATCCCGAAAGAGACACCGGCAGCGTCTAGCACATCAACCAAGCTCCGGGCCATTTTCTGTGCGTTTTCGTCGTAGGAGCCCAGGCATCCGACATATAAAAGATATTCATCGCCTGGTGCATAAATCCTGGTGCCGTCAGCCCAGGCTGCCCGGTCGCTTCTAAGCAGCTTAAGAGGATTCCCATAGCCGTAAACAGACTCGAAGAAGTGGGCTACCCGCGGCGGTATCTTGCCTTTTTCCACCATGTCGCTCCTGGCTCCCACGATCCAGTCTACAATGTCAGGAGCAAATCTCATCGGGCATTGTTCAGTACAGTTCTTGCAGGTTGTACACGTATACAGGATTTCGGCGAGGCGTTCCGACCAGTCGATCTGGCCTTTCAACCAGGCGTAAATGAGCCAGAGCCGCCCGCCTGTGGAATAGGTATCAAATCGAAACCTCCTGTATGCCGGACAATTTAAAGACGAGTAATCGGTCGGAAATTTGCAGTATCCGCATCTAAAACACCTATGGATCTGGCTGACATAGTCCTGTTGTTGCATTATCTCGCCTCCCAATTTCCCGGATTCATGATTCCGTTAGGATCCAGAAGTTTCTTAATATCCATCATTAGCTTCAGTGTGTTCGGGTCCATTCTATCCATCATTATCTTCTGTTCGTCTATGTTTGGCTTCCACAGAAGGCCGCCCTTGTCCGCAACAAACTCAGCTGCATCATGTAAAGCCTTCCTGGCTCTATCCATTTCGTCCGGGTTTGCCCGGTTGAACGCATATGCAAACGAGAACATCATACAATGGCCTCCGTGAATAACCCGGCCGGCACCGCCGTATATCACCCTGTGCTTAACTGCCAGCTCCGCTACTTTTCTGGCACATTCCGGGTACAGTTCCATCGGTATAATCGGTCCGGCATACTCGAAACCGCCGCCTTTCCTGACATCGGCGAACGACGTCATGCTTTTCTGCGGGTTATCCATAAATTCACGTCTCATATCCAGATTCATGGTCATAAAGCCGGCGTCCCTGCTATCGACATATTCTTGAACCGAATCGTATATCATCTTCCTTTTCATCTCGAGCTCGCCTTCGGAGTCTGCGGTTAAGAATATATTGATATGATAGTTGCCTCTGAACATCAGAGGCCGTTCCTGTGCCCAAATAGCCAGGTCCTCTACCATCTCGGTATGGGTAATCTTGAATATGATGTCGGGAACCAGGTCTTCCTTATCCGTCACTAATATTTCAAGGTCTTTTATCTTTTTGTTAGGATAAAGCTTCAAACCAACTTTGGTAAGGACGCCGGTGGTGCCCAGCCATCCCAAGAACAGGCCTGATAAATCCGGCAGCGGAGGCCCTTTCGAGAACCAGTAGGGACCCACCGAACAAGAACCGATTTTGCAAACCTCTCCCGTCGGTAACACTACCTCAAGCCCGTTGACCATTTCGGAGTTAAAGCCATACTGGTTTGTGAGACGCCCCTGTCCGTGTATGACAACGTTCGCGGCTATAGTTGTTATGGGAGGTGCCTCCGGTACGCTATGTCTTAAATGAGGATAATGTCTATTCAAATGGCTCTTCAGCGCTCCGTTGCTAACGCCGCCCTCGACGACAACGTATCTGCCGCATTCGTTTACTTCCAGTATCCTATCCATCCTCTTCATATCCATCACTATCCCGCCCTTGAGCGGAATCACCAGGCCGGTCAGTGCCAATCCCGCTCCTTTGGGGACTAGAGGTACCTTCTCCTTGTTTGCCAGCTTAACTATCTCCTGCACTTCCTCCGTCGTCCCTGGCATTACCACATAATCTGCCTCGTGCGGCGTCATTAGACCCGGGTCCCGCCCGTAAAAATAACGTTCCTCGTGGTGGTTTGAGGCGAAATCTTTGCCCACTATCTTAACCAGAGCTTCTAATACATCGCTCATACTGTCACCTCCACCGCTTGTTTTTCACCTATGGCAAGCTTGCACAGGTCGATGATATGTATCGGCCTTATACCCCGTCTGGCAACCTTCTCGGCCAGAGGGTCCCAGCAGGCGGGGCAGTTAAACACACAATATTCCGCACCGGACTTAACCATATCGTCTACATTTCTTTTTTGAACATCATGACCTAAATCGTAACCCTTTGACGTCATCAAAAGGCCTCCGCAGCACAGCGCATTCTCATGGTCGTATTCCCGTTTTACTCTTTCAACCCCGATAAGCCCGAAGATATCATCAACAAAGTGGTCTGTTTCCGGGACCAATCGGGCAGAACAGTTCCGGTGATATGCGGCTCTAATGTTCAGCGGTTTTACCTCGCTCCGAAGCTCCTTTAGCCTATCATGTATATGTTCGAAGTAATGGATCGATTTGAACGGAACTTCGATGCCGTAAGCCGGCGCCAGCTTGGTAAATGTACCGTAACATTCATCGTGTAGAAATATGACTTCTCTGATTCCCTGGTTCCAGATATTATCTATTACACTGGGAAGGTTTTCTTTTATCACCGACATTCTGGCGAAATGCAAGAACATAGCCTGACAGAAGAATTCGGTACCGAGGACCCACGAAGGAAGGACGTCCTCAAAAAGCTTACCCGTGGCCAGGGTGTAAAGCCTTGGAATAGCGCAAAAGGACAATGCCCTCTTCTCCGGCTTACCTA
>CAZJID010000026.1:20284-23209 GCA_964545945.1 uncultured Dehalococcoidales bacterium | reverse complement strand
AGATTAGCCCCCTTATTTCCTAGAATGTCTTTGTCTTCACAACTTTCCTGGAAAGAATATACGCAGGGCATCGTCCTACTCCTCAAGAACAAATGCAGGGTTTAATAGGTCAGGGTAAAATTATACCCTTTGCGCGGCGGTTATTTCAATGATAAGCGTCAATGAATATAAACTGTAATATTGTAAATAATTATTGTAGTCGTCCTGTCCAGTTGACTTTTTCCCCATAGCTGGTTAAAAATGATGTCCGTGTGACAGTAGGCTTAATCCCAATAAATGACAAGAAGATTTACTAATGAAGGTTATAATAGGCACCCTGGTAAAAGCGGACATCATCGATGCCGTACATAATTTGTGGGAACTGACATTGATGCTTGATGGTTCCCTGGATACAAGAAAGTACACGGTCCGCTCTACTTACCCTTTCAGGAACGATGAAATCAGGCGATTCAAACTGAGTCTTAAGGGGGATGAAGTAATTAAGATAGTACCGTCACAATGACGGGTATCCCCCGATTTTACAGATACCGCCCGTCCATAAGTTCCTCTCCAATCGGACATTTTGTAGTTTGATACCAAGCTCGAGGGTGACGAATGTTCAGATTGTCAACATGCCTTCATCTGTTACCAGCCTGTCGATCTCGTGGTGCATGTCGTCCAGTGTGCCATCATTGCTTAGGGAATAATCGGCTTTCTGCTCTGCTGCTTTCAGGGAGAATAATTTTTCTTCGGCTTTGTCCTGACGCAAGAATTCCTCGTAGCTGTGCGGGTCTCGCTCTTCTTGTCGTGCAACCATCCTTGAGTAACGGACGTGGGGGTCAGTTACATAGACATTTATTAAAATGAAGTCCTGCCCGAAAATGTCCTTTAATATCGAGATGTCCTCCAGCGCACGTATGCCGCTTATTCCGGCAATTTCCCAACCCGTCTGGCTTATCTTATCGGCCAGCAGTTTTACAAAATAACCTTTACCGAATTCGCGGAAATACCTGTCGGAGATTTTGCCCAGATTTTCCCTCGTAGGCTCTACGCCTTCTTTGGAAGCGATTTCTCTGACTACATCTCCGGTAGATAGGAAAGGTACGCCGTATTTACGGTGCAGATATTTGAGGACTTCGTCTTTGCCTGAACCGTTTTGACCTATAGCGCCCAGTACTCTGATTTTATCCGACATGATGATTTACTTCGAATCCCCATTTTAACTATCTTCACTTAAATAATTCAAGCCAAACGGCCGGCTTGCTTCTTGACTCCAGTCAGGTAAAATCATACGATAAACGCTAAAGAACGTAACATATCGGAAATCTGTTCGTGGAGGAAAAACAATGGATAATATAGAGAAGCTGCTCAAGGAGTTGACGGAGGCGAGTGGTGTGCCCGGGTACGAGCGCGAGGTCCGTGACGTCATCCGAAATCACTTGAAGCAGCTTGGAGAGATTACTCAGGATAAAATAGGCAGCTTAATCTGCCGGAAAAGCGGCCAGGCTAAGGAACCGAGGCTGCTGCTGGCCGGCCACATGGATGAGATAGGCTTCATGGTTAAGTATATCACCAAAGAAGGATTCATCAGGTTTACTCCCCTCGGCGGCTGGTGGGACCAGGTTCTGCTTGCCCAGAGGGTGATAATTAAAACCGGCAAGGGAGACGTGGTGGGCGTAATCGGGGCCAAGCCACCGCACCTGTTATCGGCGGAAGAGCGCAAGAAAGTCGTCGAAAAAAAGGACATGTATATAGACATCGGTGCTACTTCGGAGGAAGAAATTGAAAAAGCAGGAATACGCGTGGGCGACCCTGTAATACCGGTCAGCGAATTTGCCATATTGGCCAACCGGAAGACGTATCTGGCCAAGGCATTCGATGACCGTGTCGGCTGCGCAATTGCTATTGTCACATTGCAGCGACTGGCTAAAACTACCCATCCCAATACGGTTTATGCGGTGGCTACCGTTCAGGAGGAAGTCGGGGCCAGAGGTGCTACCACAAGTGCCGAGGTCATAAATCCGGACGTGGCCATAATACTCGAGGTCGAGATAGCTGGCGACGTGCCCGGTATCAAGCCCGAGGAATCTCCTGTCAAGCTCGGTGGCGGACCGACATTGCTGGCTTACGATGCACGGATGATTCCCAATCTTAAGCTTCGCGACCTGGTCATCGATACGGCAAAGAAAAATCGTATTCCACTGCAGGTCTCGGCTATGGAAGGCGGTGCCACCGATGGTGGTCCTATCCACCTGCACAAGATAGGCGTGCCCACAGTGGTGCTGTCCGTGCCGACTCGCCATATTCACAGCCACTGCGCCATAATCGACAGAGAAGATTTCGACCGTACCGTTGAGCTGGTGGTCGAGGTTGTTCGAAGGCTGGACGAGAAGACGGTTAACGGGCTCACTTGGTAGCGGCGGCGTTGCGGATATTTATGTAAACAAAAGGCGCTAATCGGGATTATTACCCGACTTAGCGCCTTACTCATTTAAGTAGATAGAACGGGTCAAACTTCTCTAATTGGCAATCTCACTTTTTAGCGAAATTGGAAACGTCTCCTTACCAGTAGCAAAATGACAACGAACATTAGCGTGATTAAGACACCGAAAATGGCGATCACAGGTCCGGCCATCCGGCTCGTTTCCTGAGAGATGACAGTGAAGCTGGTCTGTTCGTTGTCTATTGACACCTCGTAGGTGCCGGGTTCAGACTTAACCACGGTGAAATTAATCGGGCTGGCCATTTGGGGGTCAACGGTCACTACCTTCTGCTGTTCAACATTCCCGTTTATCTTAAGCACGACATTGTAGGCTCCGGTCTCATAACCGTTGTTCACCACATTAGTCGAAATGACCACCGGTTCGCCTGCTATTATTCGTGGCTTGCATCTGGTGTACTTCACGCAGAACTGTGACGAGCCACTAGTTACAGACGGCGAAACTG
>CAZJID010000026.1:0-20184 GCA_964545945.1 uncultured Dehalococcoidales bacterium | reverse complement strand
CTGGTGTACTTCACGCAGAACTGTGACGAGCCACTAGTTACAGACGGCGAAACTGTAAGGCGATTAGTGGAAGTCACCGGAGCATTTGTCCTAGTAGTGGTCGTGGTCGGTGGGGTAGCTGGAGCTTCGGGTACCTGGACCACCACAGTCGTCGGGTCGCAGACCTCGCCAACGCATGCCGTATTCACAACTGGCGTATCGCCCACCTCGAAGCTAGCCGAGCCTGCGAGGGTAGCAGTGTAGGTCACGTTATCACATTCTGCCGGGTTAATTGTAGGGATAATCCAGGTAATGATACCACCGACGTATGTGCCGTTATCGGATATATCGGAGACGCTGGCGGTGTAGTTTTCATCCGGGTTATCGGTGATGGTAACATTATCTCCTGCTGCGTTACCTTCGTTGCACACCGTTATGGTGTAATGGACAATGCTACCGGGGGAGGCGGTCTCTACATCCGCCTGCTTAGAGACCTGGAAGGTCGGGTGTGCCTGCACATGTATAAGTTCGGTGGTACAAACTTCAGGTTCGCTCGGCTCTATGCATGCGGTATTGGTGACTAACGTATCACCGGCGGGGAAATTGCCTATTCCCTTGAGAGTAACACAATAGGATACCGAGCCGCTGTCTCCCACGCCGACAGTTCCGATGTTCCAGGTTATGATATCGTTGTCATAGGTGCCGCTATCCGAGATGATATCAACCGACTCTATATAGTTCTCATCAGGGTTATCGGTGATTACTACGCTGTCGGCGTCGGCATTGCCGTTGTTCGTATAGGTGATGGTGTAACAGATATTATCGCTCGGTACTATGTCGCCGCCATTTTCGTCGCTATAAATCTTTTCCAGAGTAAAAGACGGCTCTGCCTGGACGGGTACCGTTTCAGTATCACATAGCTGCGCAGCTTCATCGGCGACATCGCAGGCGGTATTATCTACGTTGGTAATCCCGGCGTCGAAGACGCCGGCATATTTATCTTTCAGGGTGACACAGTAAGTGACGTTTGCCGTCGCCGGTCCAAATGTTCCGATGTCCCAGGTAATGTTACTGCCGTCGAAGCTGCCGCCGCCAGTTATATCATGAACGGATTCAATATAGATCATACTCAAGTTGTCAGTGATGAAGACATTATGTACCGTTACCGGGCTGCAGTAACCGATGTTATAACAGATTACATCACCCGGTTCGGGCGGAAGTCCATTTACATCATGCCACGTTTTGTCGAGACATAGTGTTGGTACATACCTGACCTCGATGGTGACGTTATCGCAGACGACAGGGTCGGTGGGCTCGATGCAGGCACCATTGGTCACGTCCGTTTCTCCCGCAGGAAACGGTCCTGCAGGTTGGGCAGCCCCGAGCTGGACACAGTAGGACACGGAACCGCTGTCCCCTGCGCCAACCGTGCCGATGTCCCAGGTGATGATACCACCAGTGTAATTGCCGCTGTCGGAGATATTATAAACGGTGTCTACATAAGTCTCGTCGGGGTCGTCGGTGATAACGACGTTATCTTGAGGGCCGGTCCCGATGTTGCTGTAGTTGATAGTGTAGCATATGTTATCGCTGGGCCGAATCGAACCACCATTAACATCGGTATATACTTTTTCCAGGGTGAGCACGGGGAAGAACAGGTTGGCGATCTTCTCGCAGATAGAGTCGGCGTAGTCCTGAGCGGTGCTTACCACGCGTACCCATCCTGATGTACTGAACGGAGGCGCATAATAGCCTGGTTGAGGATAAACGATGTGGTCACGCAGCCAGTTGCTTGCCGTACCCTGGCTGCCCAGGAACTCGGCATCGATTTCATCCTGGTTGGTTGTCATGCTCAGATGGCTGATGGCGTAGTCCCTAGCATTCTCGGTGCTGGTCTGGGCAGCCGTGCAACCATCGATGCTACAGCCCCCGCAATCGTCTGCATTGTAGTTGCTGCCTCCTAGGGCAGGCGGGCAGCAGCGATTGGGTATGCCGTCCGTAACCAGGTTAATGGCCTGCTTGATATCGGGGTCGTAACATGAGGAATTGTATAAAGTGTCGGCGGCCAGATAAAAAGCGCAGGCCAGCGGCGTATATCCGTCTCTTTTACTGATTCCCCGGATGGCGCTCGCTGTACTGCTGTAGTTGGCCGCCGTTAATACAACCGGCCCTACTTCCAGCGCCGCGCCGGCGCTGCCGACCAGCCCGACCTGAATCACACTAAGTTCGATGGTACCGTCGTGCGGTATGCAGGGGGCCGTGCTGTAGTACACGGTAACCGGCAGCCAGTCCAGCTCAGCTGTGCGGTTATTGGTAGTAAGTGTGCTGAGCCTGACACACAGGCCGCTGTTAACTTGGCTTACCGTCCAGGGGGAGTGGCCCCAGAGGTTCGAAGAGCCGCCTAAATCGTAGTCATGTGAAGAAGTAGTCAATGATTGCGAATTTCCAGTAGTGGTCCACGACGTGCCACCGTCCCAAGAAAGCTCAACAGCTATTGACCCTGTATCCGCGCCGATTTGATTAATTAGTTGAGCATCCTCCAGTTCGACTACTATGCCGTCTATAGTGGCATCGGCGGGAATGGAAAAACCGTAACCGCAATAGGTTTCTACTTTTGCCGGGCTTCCTGCGCTGGCCGATGCATCACTGCTATTATTGGTATAGGCACGATTGGCATTGGTCCAGGTTCCCGTACTGGTCGTTGGCGATTCCTGCTGGGAATCGGCCCCGCCTTCGATGGCATCAGCAATCCCGTTTTTCATGGTGCTGAAATCTCCGCTCGAGATGCTGGAACTGCCATCCAGGATAAGTGCCAGCTGCATTAGCAGGTTGTCGCAGCCCTGGGCTTTGGCTGGCGTTGGAGTAAACAACGAGTGGGCCAAGCCCATCAGAGGCGACAGGCCTATGAGCAAAGCCATGACTAAATAGAACGGGATACGTTTCTGCTGCTTTCGTATACTATTCATTACACCCCCTTTTATCCGGAACGTAGGGCGACTAAGTATCTGTTCACCTACGCGACCTTCCGGATTTGGCAAGTTACATACAATATCTCCAATTTACCCTATAAGTACTAGCTCCATTTTACCACCTCGTAAAGCTATGTCAATAATCGCATGGTGCGAAGGCACTAAAAGAATCGCAAAGCCGCTCCATTTCGTCTATTTTAGACCAGAGAACAGCCACATAATAGTTGCGCTTTTGCAGATATTGAGCAACGTGGTGAATATCATTTATCTTTACGAGCTATTTTAAGAAACGCCCATTCCAGCCAGAACCAGAGCCCCAGTATGAAGCTCCCGACCCCGACTAAAAACCAGGATACTGATTCAAGGCCGAGCGTTTGCCCCACAGCTTCACTGACTATCCCGACCACGATGCACGCGAAGCCAAGAAAGCCGAGTATGTATGCCATTCCCAAGTAACTGAAGAAAGGCTTTTGCGAGAAGAAAAGACGTTCCCAGGAACCGTTTGTTTCCATGGTTATCTCCTTTTCTGACAGCCGATACCTGCCACATAAACTCAATGGCAGCATTGTTCATTACGGCTGTCCCACAAACATTAATGCCGATAATACAGGAGTCGAAGTCAAGAAGTCATAAAATCCACGAGCAACATGTTGAATTTTTATAAAACGGTGTCGAGTGGCTTTTGGTCTGCTTCCCAGCAGTATTTATTGCCTCTTTCTTTGAGCCGGCTCAGGCCGTAATTAAAGCCAATGCCGTTGTGGCAACAATCAAATTCCCAGCCCTGTTTCATTATTTCACTTGAAGTGCAGCCCCAATATGGCTGAATGAAAGGATTAGTGATCGAAATGAAGATGGATATGGCAATGGCCGTCTTTAATGGATGAACGCACTTTATCGACCTGCCGCTGTATGAGAAAGCCCGAAAGGTTTCCAAGTGCAGCCTCGTCCTGAAGAAGCTCCTCCGGAGAGGGGGGGGCTTTTGGCAAAGGGAGAAGAGCGCCCTCATAATCGATATCGATGTCCAGATTCAGTTCGTCGAACTTTGCCTCTACCTGAAGCGGCCCCTTGGCCAGGTTGAGGCTGGTAACCGACTCGAGGGCTTCGTTCAAAACTCCGGAAGCATTCATGATGACGTCACGGCGCGCCCCCCAGGCGCTTCCCTGTTTTTCCATGAATGTGAATACCTCGTCGGAGGAATGCCGCCCGGGCTGAAGCACCAGGCAGGCTCGACTGGAGATGCCTAGTCTCATAATTAGATTCATGACAATCGCGGTAACCGTTCCCAGGGCCAGAGAAGAACTGAAAACCGGCTTGATCCAGGGATGAACCGAAGCGTACATCTGGGGGACCATATCGGCGCTGAGTCCGAAAATAATGGCCAGGCCCAGGACAAAGGTTCGCCGGACATCGAGCATCCGGGTGCCGATTATCTGCAGTCCGGCTATGATCATGAAGCTGATGGCGAAAATTAGCGTGGCCCCCATGACCGGCGGCGGCATGATTATGAACAGCTCGGATAAGCGCGGTAGAAAGGCAAGTACGATAATGATTCCACCCGCGGAATAGGCAATGACCCGGCTGGTGGACCCGGTAGCCACGGAAAGGCCGACGTTGCTCGAAGACGTGGATTGACCGAACCCGCCGATGATTCCTGGCAGAATGCCACCGATGCCATCTACCAGTATGCCCGGGGTGATTCTATGCATATCGGGTCGTTTCCAATCGGCGTCGTTGATCTTCTGGCAGGTACCCAAATCGCCGACCGTCTTGAATGTGGAACAGATGGTGGCCACGATGAACGGTACCACCATGGTGGCGCTAAAAGCCCAGCTCATGTTCCTGATGTAAGGGACGCTGAACCATTCCGCCTCGCCGATCCGGCTGAAACTGGCACTGCCAAGGATACCCAGCGCGTAAGAAAGACCGTAGCCGACTACCATGCCGATGATGATGCTGTACAGACGCAGTTTTCCTTTGACCCACACGTTGATGCCGATCATTGTGGCCAGGGTGAGGACTGCCACTATTACCTCAGGTGCGGTGGTTACGGTGTCGGCGCCGCTGATGCCGAAGAAGTTTTGAATAGCTACGGGAATGATGACAATGCCGATGAGGGCCACAATCACCCCCATGACTTCCGCGGTAAAAAGGAAACGAAGGCGGTTCATTACGCGGGAAAACGCCACTTCAATGGCGCCGGCAAAAGCGGTCATGCCGAAGAGCAGCGGCAGCCCACCGGTGGTGACGGCCAGGATTGAAGCCGAAAGATACGAAGGCCCGCAAACCGAAGGGCAGAGATATCCGGAACCGAAGTGTCTGGTGCGTAAAGCCTGCAGGATAGTTATGATGCCGCCGGCAATCATGGACAGGCTGACAAAGCTCCTGGCAGAGTGCGGGTCGATAGCCGGACCGAGCATGTTTACGATTATCGCCGGAAAGATGAGAGAGATGAAGAGAATAAAAACGTGCTGCAGCCCGAGCGCCATCGTTACCCCGATTGGCGGGCGTTCGTTAAGGCCGTATAGAAGGTTCGACGGCTTTCTGGGCTCTTCCATCGCTTAATTAGAAAATATCTGCCTAAGGCAGGCCTGCAATCATTTTCTTGTACTCGTCTTCGGTGAAGGCTCGGAGACTGTTGGTATGTACATTGCCTTTTGAAGATATAGCCAGAGCTGCTTTACCTACTGTTTCATCGTCGGGCGCTTCCAGAATGAACATGGTGTCGTATTGCTCCATACCCATTATGGCGTAAAATTCTTTCACTTTAGCACCCATAGCCTGGCAGGTCTTTTTGGCATCTTCTACCCTGGCAGGACTATCCTTTATCTTCTGCACTCCTTGCTGGGTGAAACCGAAAAACATTATGTAAGTGCCCATTTACCGCCTCCTTGATATTATATATTTTAGCTTATTGTATTGCCGACCTTGTCGGTGCTACTACTACGTGGCTTCCCTGTATTTTATGCTCCAGGTCCATTTTTATCGAGTCAATGACCTGCTGGACTTCCGACATCTTGCGATCGTCTTCGAATTCGAGAAATATTTCAATATAAGTATTACCGCCAGTACGTCTTGAACGAATGCCATGCAAAGCCTCATATTCGTGGAAATGAGAGGCTAATGCGCGCAGGATGACCAGTTGCAGTGATTCCTCCAGAGAACGGTCTAATAAATCATACATGGACTGTGAGCTGACGCTGTAAATGGAATAAGCTAAGAACAGCGATAGTATAATTGAACCGGCCGGGTCAATGTACAGGGACCAGTCATATCTATTAAAGACGATGCTGAGCAGTAGCGATAAAATGACCACTCCGGTGGATACTGTTTTTAGCCTGTATAAACGCCATAAAGATTCCATAACAGGAGAATGCTCTTTCTTTGCCAGGTGGTGGTCGTGATTCCACAGCGCTATGCTACAAATTAGAGCCACGACGGAAAACACAAGGCCGATGTCTACCCCCAACGGGTGCATCTCAACGCGGGTCTGAAAACGTTCCACGGCGTGATATAGTATTAGAAAGAAAGAGGCTATCATAACCGCTGCAACTATCAGCCCGGAAAAGTTTTCCAGTTTTCCGATACCGTAGTTGTAAGCCTCACTCTTTCCTACACGGACCTTCCTCAGGCTTAACCACGAGAGGATAACGGCAATGGTAAGCCCGACATTTTTTAATACTTCGGAGAGAATAGCTGTGGAATTTGCGGAAAGGGCGGCAAAAAGTCCGGTTGCCAGGCCGAATATACTGAAAATGACTCCGAGCAGGATGGACTGTTCCTTTTGCTGTGAAAGGCTTCGTTTAACCAGCTTGGTGTCCATTTTTAAAGTAATGCCGTAGAAAAGACTTGAGGTTATAGCTGCGCTCTATAATACCAGATTTCGCTATCAAGGGTTATAGAAGCCTCTTGGTGTAACATATGCGCCTGAAGCGGTATAATAGCGCCAACTTTAACGCAGGGAGCAGATTAATGGATAATACGTTCGATAGCACCTATATCATCAACAAGGCAAAGTATGCTGAGTTTGTGGCTGAAGCCGGCAAACTGGCTGTGGCGGCCTACACCATCCCGGCTTTTGTCTGGCCTGAACTCTACGAAATGATAGATATCGAACGCGATATTGCCATGCGCGTGGTGTGGAAACCGGAGACCACAGTAAAGCAGATCAAAGAGTTCGACAAGGTCTGGTTCCTGAAGAAATATTCTTAGTTCGACTGCTATACTTTAAGTCACAAAATACGGAGCCGAAAGAATACGTGCCGTGTCTCAATATAGGCTAAATTTGAAAACCAGGAGGTAACACAATGGACATCGAAGAGAAGAAGCTTGATAACGTGAATGTGCTGTCCCTTTCGGGCAGGCTGGACGCTTACTCTTCAACCGAGGTGGAAAAGAAGTTGGATTCATTGCTTGACGCCGGGCAGCCTCGCCTGGTAATCGACCTTGAAAAGCTGGAGTATATAAGCAGCTCCGGACTCAGGGTCTTTCTGGCGGCCCTTAAGAAAGCCAAGAAGCAGGAAGGGGATATCAAGCTGGCCTGTATGAAACCTTTTATCAAGGAAGTGTTCGATATCGCCGGGTTCAGCCAGCTTTTCAACATATTCGACACCAGGGACGCCGCCGTCAGTAGTTACAGTGAGGGGTAAAAGGTACGCATTACCATAAATAAGCGGGTTATAAAATAAATGCCCGTCGTCACGGCGACGGGCGTGTTGTGATAGCTCATAAAAACAAAAGGGAACGTTATGGATAGTATACCGGAAGAACAGCAGGTGGCTCGCATTACACTGGCGGCAAAGACGGAGTTACTCTCTGCCGTAGCCAGTTTCGTGCGGGAAATTTCCATGAAACTGGGCCTGGCCGGGACTGATATAGACCGTCTCGAGCTTATGGTCGAAGAAGCCTGTATGAACGTGATCGAGCACGCCTTTGACCCGGGGGAGAGTGGATTTTTCGATGTCGTCGTCTTGAGGAAGCCGGGGCAGGTTGTAGTGGCGGTTGAAGACCAGGGATTACCTTTCGATTTCAGGAAATTCGATGCTGACAAAGAGTCGGGCCTGGGCGTCATGCTGATGAAGGCCTTTGCCGATGAAATTCATTTTCTCAACCTGGGACGCCGCGGTAAGCGGGTAGAGCTCGTCAAAAACCTTCCCTACAAGGATGTCGAAGCCTACATTTCTGAAGAGGAGAAGGATAGAGCCGCACCTGTGACGCCTGTTTCCAAGGATGTTCCTACTACCATACGCTTAATGGAACCGGATGACTCGGTCGGTCTGGCCAGGTGTGTATATCGCTGCTACGGCTACACCTATGCCAATGGCGATGTTTATTTTCCGGACCGGGTCAGAGAGCTGCTGGAGAGCGGTTTACTCATTTCTCATATTGTTCTGGATCCCGGTGATGAGATTATCGGCCACCTCGCCATACGCAAGGATCACCCCGATGCCGTAATCGGTGAAAGGGGCCAGGCGGTGGTCGACCCGCGGTACAGGGGCCACGGCTTGCTCAAGAAAATGCTGAACGCTTCCGCAGCCCACGCCCGGGAGCTGGGGATGTGCGGCACTTACAGCGAAGGGGTAACCGTTCATACCTTCAGCCAGCAGGGAGCAATATCGATGGGCGCCCGCGAGACAGGTGTGCTTTTAGGCTTCACTCCGGCAACAATGTCATTCAAAAAAATCGAGGATAAAGACAGGCAGCAGCGCCAGGCCGCGGTTCTCTTCTATACCAGGCTCAATGAAGAGCCGCAGCGGGATGTATACCCGCCCTTTCATCACCAGTCGATAATCCGCCGCATATATGAGGCTAACGATTTCAGACGAAACGTCATAAGCCCGCTCGATGTTAAAAAGCCGGCCGGTGTCCCTCCGTCTTCTCAGGTAGATGTGAAGGTACAGACCGAGGCCAGCCGTGCTTTCATGCTGGTCAAGCAGTACGGAGCTGACCTTGAAGAACTGGTGAAATTCCGATTGCGCGAGCTTTGCCTGCGGCGGGTCGACTGTATTTACGTCGATTTGCCTTTGTCCAATCCGGCCACGCCCAAGTTTTGCGCCTCTCTGGAAATGCTCGGCTTCTTTTTTTCGGGAATAATTCCGGAGATGTCTGAAGGCGATGCGCTTCGCCTGCAATATCTTAATAACGTGGACTTCGACCCTGCCAATATCCAGATTGCGTCCGATTTCGGAAAAGAGCTGCTGGATTATGTGTTTAAAGCCAGAGGCTGAAAACCAGTATTGAGCGGGTTGGTACAAATATGTCAGTAGCCAGTTTATTGATAGACCTGATCAAAACGGCCGGTGTGGTCGTCGCCTTTGCCTACGTGTTGACCCGTCTGAGCTTCTTTGATGAGATACTGGATAAAAAACTCAACTTCAGGAATCAGGCTATCATGATTTTACTCTTCGGTGCTTTGTCTATATTCGGCACGTACGGCGGGCTGCAATTGCCGTCAGGCGCCATAGCCAATATCAGAGACCTGGGTCCGATGGTCGCCGGGCTTATCGGTGGCCCGCTGGTCGGACTGGGGGCCGGCCTGATAGGCGGCATTCACCGCTATTTCCTGGGTGGATTTACCTGCGTCTCCTGCTCTTTAAGCACCGTTTTAGCCGGTGTACTGGGCGGAGTTATATACCGGATAAAAAAAGGTGAGTTCGTGGGTATCTGGCAGGCGATACTTTTCGCTGTGTTTATGGAGCTACTGCATATGGGTTTGACGCTATTGATAGCCAGACCGTACGACCAGGCAGTGGCCGTAGTTAAAGATGTCATTATACCTATGACCGGCGCCAACGCGCTCGGCATGGCCGTCTTCGCCTTCATGATACACAACCTTATAGTGGAGAGAAAAACGGCCGCCGAAAGGGAAATCTACAGGCGTGAGCTGGAGCGGACGGAGTTCGAGATGGAGACGGCCAGAGGAATCCAGCAGAGCCTCCTGCCGGAGTCCCCGCCCCGCATAGAGGGTTTCGAGCTGGCCGCTTTGAACCTGCCGGCGAGGCAGGTGGGCGGGGATTTCTATGATTTTATACCGGTCTCCAAAGACAAGTGGGGCATAATAATAGCCGACGTATCGGGCAAAGGCGTACCGGCGGCCTTGTTTATGGCGCTATCCCGGACTCTGGTCCGCGCCAACGTTGCCGAGGATACCACAGCGTCTCAAGCCATGGAGAAGGCAAATCACCTGATCTCACAGGAGGCCAAGATGGGTATGTTCGTGACGTTGTTTTATGCCGTGCTCGACCCTCAAAAGAAACGGTTGCAGTATGTTAACGCCGGGCATAATCCGCCCTTTGTGGCCAAAAAGGGTTCCAGAGACGTTATCCTGTTGCGAGCCAAGGGCATAGCTATGGGCGTTATCGACGACGCCGCATTGGAGGAAAAGGATATTGATCTGGACAAAAATGACATCGTCGTTTTCTACACCGACGGTATTACCGAGGCTATCAACGGAGCCGGGGAACAGTTCGGTGAGAAAAGGCTGGTTGAGACGATAAATGATAATATCGACCTGCCTCCGAAGGAATTGATTGCCAGAGTTAAAGACACAGTCTTTACCTTTGCTCAGGGGCAGCCCCAGCACGATGACTTTACCCTGGTCGTGTTAAAAGCAGCGCAGGAGGCCGGGACTGACAAATAATAAGCTTGAACTGAAAATCGAAGCCAGGTTGGAGAACCTGGCGGTAATCGCCGATTTCATTTCAGAATCGATGCACCGGCTTGACATAATAACAGGCGTGTTCGAAGTCCAGACGGCGGTGGATGAGGCCTGTACCAACATAATAAACTATGCCTACTCCGGCGAAGGCGGCATAATCACCATCACCTGTGAAAGGCAGGGCGAAGATTTCGTCGTAACCATCATGGATAACGGAAAGCCCTTCGACCCGGCATCGGTTTCGCTGCCCGACCTGAAGGCAGGCCTGGACGACCGGAAAATAGGCGGGCTCGGCATATATTTCATGAAAAAACTGATGGATGACGTCAGTTACAGCTTCGACGCCGGAAGCGGCAACACCCTGGTAATGAGAAAGAAAATTACCGGGAAAAAGCCCGGCCAATAAAAGAACAGCGCCTGTCTGTAGCCCAAATAAAAAGAGCACATATTTCGATTATGTACAGCATATTTACAGGCAGAACAGTATGGTCTAAACTGCTGCTTGCCTTAGGCGCAGCGCTGCTTTACGGGTTATTGAACTGGGCCTTCTCCGGCCTGCATCTACCCGGTGCCACCCTAATCAGCCTGAGGCCACAGGTCGCGGTTCCCATAACCATGGGACTGGCTTTCGGTCCGCTTCCCGGATTTATCACCGGGTTTGCCGGCAACGTCTTCGGCGACTTTTTATCAGGCTACGGACTGCAGTACTGGGACTGGTCTATCGGCAACGGCCTGCTGGGAGCCATACCCGGCTTCGTCTATTTCGGGGGCATACGGCTCGTCAGGAGCGCTGCACAATTCGGTATCGTCCTTTTATCCATCCTGGTAGCTAACCTGGTCGGACTGGCGACAGGCACTTTCGTGGACAGCCTGGTATTGCATCGCGTGGCGTTCCAGGACGCCATTCTGGGCTGGTTGCTGCCGTCTTTGCTGACCAATGTCCTGCTGGCTTTTGCCATCGTGCCGCTATTACTGCTGGCTATAAGGCGTCTGCTGTTGACTCTGGAGACCAGGGTCATACTAACGGTAACATTTCTGCTTGCTGCCTGTATCCTGGGGACGACGGCCATACTTGTCTGGCGCGCCAGCGACGTGCTGGTAACCGCGGTAGGCGGGACGGCGGCCATTCAGGTGACGGCCGGAGCCACCCTGGACCTGCTCCGCTGGGCCGGGCTGGCGTCTGTAGTTGTCCTGTCGGTGGGCACGCTGACGTCCGTATATATGGTCAGGAGACTGACATCGCCCGTGTCGCTGCTTTGCACCGGGGCCAGGGTTATCGGTTCAGGGGAATATCAGACGAGTGTGATTAATCCTGTCGCTAAACGTGGTGACGAATTGGGGGAACTGGCCAGGACCTTCCAGGATATGGTCGAGAGCTTGAAAATGCATATGAAAGAGCTCGAGAGGACGACTGCCGCCAAGGAACGTATTGAAAGCGAGCTAAGAGTGGCCACCGAAATCCAGACCGGTATGCTGCCCAGAACATTTCCTCCATTTCCCGATAGAAAAGAGTTCGATATTTTTGCCACCATGACTCCGGCGAGAGAAGTAGGCGGCGATTTCTATGACTTTTTCTTCACTGAGGAGAATAAGCTTTGTTTCCTTATCGGTGATGTCTGCGGCAAAGGTATTCCGGCGGCGCTGTTCATGGCCATCTGTAAGACACTGTTGAAGACAGAGGCATTGCGCGGCTTGCCTCCGGAGCAAATTCTGACTAGAGTTAACGATATATTATATCCCGATAACGAGCTCTCCATGTTTTTCACGGGGTTCTGCGTGATTCTAAATACGGAAAGCGGTGAAATTATATTTGCCAACGGCGGGCACAACCCGCCTTTAATCCATACCCGTGACGGGGGATTTCAATTCATCCCGATGTCCAAGGGTCTGGTGGTAGGAGTGATGCCGGATGTCCGGTTCGAGTCCCAAAAACTAAGGCTCCAGCCGGGCGATGTTATTTTTATGTACACCGACGGTGTGACCGAGGCCGTAGACCCGGAGGAACAGCTCTTCTCCAGCGATAGGCTTAAGGACCTTCTTTCAAACTTGAAAGATAGGGACCCTACGTACATAATAAATGCGGCACGGGATGAGATAGAGAGATTCACCCGGGGAATGCCCCAGGCCGATGACATCACCATGCTCGCCCTGCGGTTTAACGGAAAGATAAATCAGTAGCCTTCGAGGTAAAGGAGTAATAATATGAGTAGCTATCAGGAGCAGTATCGAAAAAAACTGACCACGCCGGAAAAGGCGGTCGCCGATATTAAGGACGGCGCCACCATCGTGCCCGGCATGGTGAACAGTGAGCCATATGCACTCCTGTCCGCCATCGCTGATAGGGCACGGCAGGGAGACCTGAAAGATATAAACATCTATTTCCTACATCCGGCGGAGAGCGCTGCCATGACAGTGCTGGCTCCGGACCTTTGCGATTGTATCCAGGTATACACCTGGTTCGTCGGCCTGGCTGACAGGGCCAGGGTCAGGGTGGGGCTGAACTACTTCGTGCCCAACTATTTCCATCAGATACCGCGGCTGATTAAAGATTTTATGCAAATCGATGTCACCGTGGCCGCGGTCTCGCCGATGGATAAAGCCGGCTATTTCACCTTCGGCACCTCCAACGACTATACCTCCACCGCCGCCAGAAACTGCAAAAAGCTCATCGTGGAAGTCAACGATCACACGCCCCGCGTCTTCGGAGATTCACTCCTTCACATCTCCGAGGTGGACGCCATAGTGGAAAATAGCGCTCCTTTATTCGAGACAATACCGCAGGAACCGGATGCCGAAGACGAAATCATCGGTAAGCGGGTGGCCGGGATGGTCCCTGACGGAGCCACTATCCAGCTGGGAGCCGGCAATGTCCCCAATGCTATTGCTCACTATCTGATGGACCATAAGGACCTGGGAATCCATACCGAGCTGTTCTGTCCCAGCATAGTTGATTTGATAGAGAAGGGCGTGGTTAACGGCCGGAAGAAAACCCTCCACCCCATGAAAAACGTTTTCACTATGGCCCGGGGCACCAAAAAGATGTACGAGTTCATGGACAACAATCCCACCATGGAGAGCTATCCCGTCTCCTACGTCAACAACCCCGAAGTTATAGCGAAAAACGACAACATGATATCCATCAACTCCATACTCGAAGTCGACCTTCTCGGCCAGTGCAATGCCGAATTTATGGGCGGCTACCAGTTCAGCGGCACCGGAGGGCAGCTCGACTTTGTCCGCGGCGCCTTCGATTCGAAGGGCGGTAAGTCCATCCTGGCTTTCCATTCCACGGCCAAGAAAGGGGAGATCTCCCGTGTGGTGCCGCGCTTCGAAGCCGGTACCGTGGTTACCACCCCCAGGATGGATGCCCAGTACCTGGTCACCGAGCACGGCGTGGTCGATTTGAAGGGTAAATCCACGCGGGAGAGGGCGCTGGAAATCATCGGCATCGCCCACCCTAAGTTTCGAGACGAGCTGCTGCGGGAAGCCGAGGACATGTACCTGATTTAACATGTTTTAATATAAGGATGAAAAAATGAATATTTATGCTGCGGAGTATAAAAAGAAACTGACCACGCCCGAAAAAGCCGTGAAACGGATAAAGAACGGCGATACGCTGGTGCACGGCTCGACCATATCCGAGCCGCCGGCGCTTCTGGAGGCAATCGCCGGCCGCGCCAGAGAGGGCAGCCTGAAAAACATAAAAGTGTATTCCAGCCTGCCCATGGAATATGCTGCGAAGACAGTATTGTCACCCGACCTTTCCGATTGTATCCAGGCTTTTTCCTTCTTCGTCACCGCCGCCGACAGGGCGCGGGTCAAGGTGGGTCTCAGCTACTACGTGCCCAACTATATACATCAGATACCCAGGCTGTGCAGCGATTTCATGGATATAGACGTTGTCGTCACCACCGTTTCCCCGATGGACAATGCCGGCTACTTCACCTTCGGCGCCGTCAACGACTATACGTCGATAGCCGCCAGGAACTGTAAAACGCTCATCGTGGAGGTCAATGAAAACATGCCCCGCGTGTTCGGCGACTCGCTGCTTCACATCTCCGAGGTGGCCGCCGTGGTGGAGAACCACGTCCCTCTGCTGGAAATGCCGACGCCGGAGCCCAAGCCCGAGGATGAGGTTATTGCTAAATATATTGCGGAGATGGTCCCGGACGGGGCTACTATCGAGCTGGGGCTGGGCGGCATTCCCAATGCCATCGCCCATTTGCTGGAGGGGCACAAGGACCTGGGGATTCATACCGGCGTTTTCGTTCCGGCCATGGTGGACCTGATAGAAAGAGGGGTCATTACCGGCCGGAGGAAAACCCTGCACCCGCGGAAACACGTTTTCATGGTCGCCCAGGGGACAAAGAGAATGTACGATTTCATAAACGATAACCCCAGCATGGATAGCTATCCCGCCTCCTATACCGAGGAGCCATCGGTAATCGCCCGGAACAACAACATGATTTCCATCAACACCATAATCGAGGTGGACCTGACCGGCCAGTGCAACGCGGAATACATGGCCGGCTCACAGTTCAGCGGCACGGGCGGGCAGCTCGATTTCGTGCGCGGTGCCTTTAACTCCGAGGGCGGTAAGTCGATACAGGCTTTTTACTCAACGGCCAGAAACGGCAAAGTTTCCCGTATCGTGCCCCGCTTTGCGCCGGGGACTGTGGTCACCATCCCGCGTATGGACACCCATTATCTGGCTACCGAGTACGGAGTGGTCAACCTCAAGGGTAAGTCCACGCGCGACCGGGCGCTGGCTGTAATCAGCATCGCCCACCCCAGGTTCAGAGACGAGCTGCTCCGCGAAGCCGAGGACATGTACCTCATTTGAAGCCTCTATTAAAAATTAGGTTTCCTTCTAGAGAGCAGGGAGCGCTAAGAGGGGTGCAACCCCTCTTAGTATCAAACCAAACACCCTCTCCCTTGGGAGAGGGCAGGGTGAGGGTAAAAATATCTATTTCTTTTTGGTGGTAGCGATGAAGTCGTCGAGAGTCTTGGCCGACAGCGTCTGGACTTTATCGATTCCCCGCCCGGTGAGATTCAGAGCCACCTTGAATATGGCGTCGTCGTTAGGAGCTTCGAAGATGTTGATGAAGTCATACTGTCCCAGGGTAGCGTACTGACCCAGTATTTTTATTCCCATAGCCTCGATCTCTTTGTTGTTGGCCTTGATCCGTGACGGGTCTTCCTTCATAGCTTTCCGCCCCTCGGCAGAGACGTTTGTTAATGCGATGTAGATTGGCATTACCCCCTCCTATCTTGATTGAATTTTGCTTGAGTTTACGTATCTTAACACAAGATAGACGGCAGTTCCAGACTTCGGCGCTATAAAAATTGTGGATGTCTTTTTAGACGAAGGTGAATTTGGTGAATTTCACGGCTATCCACCCGTGTCTAATAAATAAAGCCTATTTATATGGGGATACCATCTGCGCAGTTGCCAAATATTTTGTGCAGTAATGATTAAAGGTCATTCAAGACCTGGCTAAATCGGTTCAGGTGAAATGGCGGCTCCGCTTTTGACTGGTTGTTGGTCTTTTTGGCTTAAGGTATGATTGTTTCCATGCCATCTATTTTAGGTAATGCTCCATGGCCGGGTAGAGCATTTTCCAGCCTTTGGGCGAAATTGGCGCACGACATGCGTATCATGCCCAGAGGCACGGTCTTGGGAGCACTTACAAATAGAAAACAAGCCCCCTCAGCTATGGGCTTGGCTATCATATATGTAAATGGCGTAGCAAATGTGACATCATCGAGCTTGGTGAATCCGACCGCCGATGCTTTGAATTGAATGATAGTTGCGTTAATTATCTGGATGAATCCTCCGAACGCTTCTGGGTTGATCCTATTGTCCGCTGATTCCCAGGATGAAAGCACCATCCCATCGCTGTCTGCTACCATCACTACCCAGGTTCCCGCCAATCCCCTTGCCATTTCGGACAATATGTCCTTCATAGTAACCTCTGGCATTAAAGAGCACCTCCCTTCTCTTTATTTTTACAAGGCTACATCTGGTAGCTCTACTAGCTAAGACGCCTCTTTTTTAAGCGCATTACCAGAGTTAACTTGCTTCAAGTGTAGGCATGCCTCAATATATTTGTCAAGTTGACCGATATGTTCTACTTATAATAAGTGCTTTTATATTAACCGTGCTGTTTACGAGAGGTGGGTTTCTCGAACCGGATGTCAAATGCGGTCACATAACAAAGCGATGCCGCTAGCCGCCACTTCTTAGAGCCGGTTTGCCTTACCGATACCGTTATCCGGTCCCTTCCAATTCCAGTCTTAGAAGGCCTTTTTTTGATATAGATTTGCAATCCCTCAACGGTTTTGATGGGCGCCTCTTTTTTTGGTTTAGGCATATTGTCCTCCTCCCGATTCATTTGCCACTAATCTTGCCAGGCGAAGCAAACCCCCAGCTTATGCTACCCCTCGTCTTCACCTAAAGTCAATGTTGCCAGTGATGAATCCAAAACATCGCGACTCTGAGAGACGCCGAAAATGTTAACTTCGAGGCCAATTCAAGAGAATTATACGTGGACGCCGAAGAAATTTCCCGCAACTGAACATTTCGCTACTTTGTTCAATAGTTTTTTTCTAAAGGTTATGGTACACTGGCCTCACAAATCGGCAGGCCTGCATTATCCCACTTGAGGCTATCCATGATGACCCATTCGCATTCCACATATATCGGTTTCAAAAGAATTGATATTCGCAGGTAATCGAGGGGCTTTAAAAATGATAAGTATTCGAAAAGCAACAAAACAGGATGTTCCCAGGATTCTTGAGCTTTATGAGGAACTCACCGGTGAGAAGCGGAAAGACCCTTCCGATACTACAAACCAGGTTTTTAACGAAATCATATCTTTACCCAACCAGGAATTCCTGGTTGCCGAAAAAGATAGCTTCGTTGTAGGGACCGTATTTTTGCAGATAACGCCCAATCTTTCACATGATGCGCGACCCTGGGCTGTACTGGAGAATTTGGTCGTTGACGGCCGGTATCGCAGACAGGGTATTGGCCGTCTCCTTGTTGAATATGCATTAACACGCGCTCGTGAGGCTGGTTGTTATAAGCTTCAGCTCCTCAGCAGTAACACACGTCACGAGGCGCATCAATTTTATCGTGCTGTGGGATTTGAAGACACAGCTTCCGGATTCCGTCTGTACTTCTAGGGATTCTTCGGTCATCCTTCGATAGAAGGATTCCCCCAGAATGACAACAGGGGTAAAACCTCGCCCTTAGAAAAAGGGAGATTGAGAGGGATTTTCCCTTATACTAATTCTCCCTCTCCTGGAGGTAGGGAGTTTATTCCGGTGGCTATTACATATCCTCTATTCAACCAGTTGAACTGCCGGAGGTACCCAGGTCTTGTCCACTACCTGCTGCTTGGGCCAGTACAGGCGCAGAGTCAATGAAAAATCGCCACTGGCCGGGGCCGGCAGCCAGTTTGGCATCTCAGCGGAGTCAGGTGAATCGCGCTGTATGTAGATGTCAATCGAGCCGTCGGGGTTATTTATCAGAGGCGGATCGCTTAATGATCCCAGACAATATCTATTGATCGGGTTGGCTGCAAACAGGATTTTGTCATTATACAGAGAAAGCGACCAGAAGCCGTTTACCGGTGGTATCTCATCCTCGTTGAAATGGACCACATATTTGTTATCGCTGGAAAGTTTAGCCCCATCGCTGCCGGTTGATGCTGAGGCATAGAAAGCATCCTCGATTAAATTAGCGCCCAGCCCCCGATAGGCTATAGCTGCTCTCAGTATATAGTTAGTCCCGTAATTGCCTGTGCCGTAAGGGAGTTGCCACCCATTTTTCATACTCCCCATGTCTGCTGCAGGAATCTGGGCTAAAGCGGACTGGTAGCCGGTTTGAATCGCCGACTTAACGCCATCATCCAGCCCGGCAAAATACGACTTATAGTCAGCTCCGGTCTTAATGCCTATCTTTTCGAGGTTAGCCAGTAACGGCGCATCCGCTTCATAGGGATGGTTGTCAACCATCAACTGGCAGACATAGTTGAAATAGGTTGAGGCATCCATAGCCAGCAGCTGGTTCAGGGGAGAGACCTTTGTATTGACACTGGTATCAACAGGGACATTAGCTGGCGGCACGTAATTAGTGCCCCAGGCAGAGAGAGGTGTCAGCTTCAGCTGGTCCTGAAGCTCCCAGACGTTCTCGTAGTCCGAAGGGCCGGCACAGGCGATGCGGCCGACTATCCAGACCCACCGGGTCGAAGACCTTAATTCTGTGATACCTTCAGGTAATTCGCCCTTCCAGTTCGGGCTGGTGATAGCAAAGTTGCCGGCACCGGTGCCTGTAGTACGCGAGCCTGGCGAAGCAAAACAATCCGTCCAGTAATTAAGCATGGGCATCAGATAGTAGCGGCCGTTGGTGTCCGGCACCGAAAGGATAATAGGCTCTTTAGCGGTATCAATCCAGGCTGATGAATAGAGCGTGTCGGCATTAGGGTTTACCACATTAACAAATGTCGCATCAGGAAATGTTTTCTTATTGCCAAACTGGTTGGCCGGGGACCCGAGCTGACTGGGTGCGGGGACTGCCGTGAAGACCTGCCGCGTCAGGTCCATTATAACCAGCGGGAATCCGTACACGGTGGCATCAGAGGCGATCTGCTGAGCCTCTTGCGGACCGACCGCCTGCTGAGTTGGGGCCTCCCGGGTAGTACATCCCACAGCTACGGTGCTTACCGTGACGAGTGATACAATGAGAATCAGAAACCTGTGCCAAAGTACGTGTTTCATGCAGCGCAACTCCTTTACAACATGAATTTTATGTTAATCATCTGCCTCGATATTTATACCACTTCTTAAGTTAGTCCACAAGCAAAGCGCCCAGGGTCGTGAAAGAAGACAGGGATAAAAACTTCTCCCTTAGGAAAAGGGAGATTAAGAGAGATTTCCCCTTATACTAATTCTCCCTCCCCTGGAGGGAGGGAGTTAGAGGGAGGGGGAACCTTTCAACTATTCTGGCCGCTATGGTTCGACAAGCTCACCATGAGCGGAAATATGAACCGCTCACCCTGAGTGTATCGAAGGGTGGAACCTCCTCCGTCAATACTATCCCTGTAGCCTCGACCTTTTAAGGTCGAGGTCCACGAGATTAAAACCTCGTGGCTACATTTGGACTCGCAATGACACCCGGGGATCAAGCGGGGAGTTTAAGATGGGCGGAGCCCTCATAAAAATTAGGTTTCCTTTTAGAAAGCAGGGAGTTCTAAGAGGGGTGCAACCCCTCTTAGTAATAAGATAAATAACCTTTCCCTCAACGGGGAGGGTGAATAAATAAATACACTGTCATCGCGAGCGAAGCGTGGCGATCTCATCTTTAAGTTCCCACGTAAGTCATCGTGAACCTATCGAACAATGCCGGCGCTGGGAGGAGATTGCCACGGCCTTCTTCGAATGGCCTCGCAATGACAATAGGAATAAAGCCTCTCCCTTTGGAAAAGGGAGATTGAGAGGGATTTTCCCTTATACTAATTCTCCCTCCCCTGGAGGGAGGGAGTTAGAGGGAGGGGGTTGAACTCCCTATAATCTGTA
>CAZJID010000025.1:0-24906 GCA_964545945.1 uncultured Dehalococcoidales bacterium | reverse complement strand
ACACGGGCATTCAACGTTCAAGCGCCACTCCGTTCGGTGCTTCGACTACTACCTCACCCGCGGGTAAGGTCAGCATCGGACAGACGACATGGAAAAAGGACCTGCCGGCTATTGCAGCGGCTCATGACATACCTTACGTAGCTACGGCCTGCCATAGTTATCCGTTCGACCTTATGACCAAAATTACGAAAGCCATTGCAGTTGAAGGCCCATCTTATATTCACGTACTTTCGGTCTGTCCTACGGGCTGGCGACTGGCTCCGGAGCTCACCATCAGGGCCGGGCGTCTAGCTATACAAACAGGGATTTTTCCGTTGTACGAGATAGAGAAGGGAGAATATACGCTTAATTTCGATTTCCCCCAATTACGACCCGTCGAAGATTATTTCAAAATTCAAGGTAGGTTTCGCCACCTTAACAAAGAAACAATTGCCCAGATCCAGCAAAGGGTGACCGAGAAGTATCTCAAACTAAAAGAGAAGGCCGCAGGTAATAAGTGTTGACTATAAACGATAAAGTTATCGCTATTATCAAGAAATATAATGGCGAGCGGGGACAGCTGGTTTCCATTCTCCAGGATATTCAGGCTGAGTACTTCTACCTTCCCGAAGAAGCGCTGATTCAGGTAAGTAAGACTATGGGTATTCCGGAAAGCCGCGTATATGATGTGGCGACGTTTTTCAAAGCTTTCAGTCTCAAACCCAGGGGCAGGCATATAATTGACGTTTGCCTCGGCACTGCCTGTCACGTGAGGGGTGGTGTACGGGTCTTGGAGACTATTGAACGACGCTTATCTATTAAACGCGGTGAAACTACAGAAGATAGCAAGTTTACCCTCGAGACTGTAAACTGCATGGGTTGTTGTGCCGTGGGACCGGCTGTAAAAATTGATGGTGAGTACTATGGGCATATGAGTACTGATAAGGTGAACGACTTATTAGCTAAGTTTGAATGAATATGATAGAAGCGGGCAATAAGCTTAGTTCAAAACAAGACTTAGAAGCTCTACGTAAAGAGCTGGTACAGGCAAGAAAGTCTGACAAACCGGTTATCTCGCTGTGTAACGGCACAGCGTGCCGGCCATACGGCTGCCTTCAATTGACCGAGGCCTTTAAACAGGCGCTGGCTAAGCAGGGCCTGGAAAGCAAGGTAGAACTGAGAGTGACGGGTTGTCATGGTTTGTGCGAGAAAGGGCCGATTGTGGTCATTCAACCGGGGGACATTTTTTACCAGCAAGTGAAATCAGAGGACGTGCCTGAGATACTAAGCGAAACGATTGTCAGGGGTAACATCATTGACAGATTACTGCATACCGATCCCGCCACAGGGCGAAAAGTGATACACAGAAATGAAGTACCATTCTACCGAAAACAACAACGCAATATACTGGGGAACAACGTAGAAATTAATTTTTCGAGTATAGAGGACTATATTGCAATTGGCGGCTATTCGGCTCTGGCCAAAGCCCTGCTTGAAATGACTCCGGAGCAAATAATAGGCGAAGTAAAAGCCTCAGGACTCCGGGGAAGGGGGGGTGCCGGTTTTCCAACGGGGGTTAAGTGGGAATCATGCCGTCATGCTCCGGGGGATTTAAAATACGTGATAGTTAATGCTGACGAAGGAGACCCCGGAGCTTATGCTAATGAAGGTCTGCTTTCAGGAAATCCGCACAGCGTGCTCGAAGGTCTGATTATCGGTGCTTATGCTATCGGAGCCAGGCAGGGGTATGTTTACGTACGAAATGAATATCCTCTAGCTCTCAATAATATGGCTGCTGCACTACATCAAGCTGAAAAGCTAGGTCTGCTTGGAGATAATATTCTAGGCTCGGGATTTAGTTTTGATGTGCGTATAAACAGAGGAGGTGGGGCTTTCGTGTGCGGTGAGTCCACGGCGCTTATGGCTTCTCTTGAAGGCAAGGTCGGAGAGCCGAGGGCTAAATATGTTCACACAGTGGAGAAGGGGCTCTGGAATAGGCCGAGCGACTTAAACAATGTCGAAACCTGGGCAAATGTGCCTTTGGTAATCAATAAGGGTGCCGACCGGTATAGAACTCTAGGTACCGAAGGCAGCAAGGGGACCAAGATTTTCTCTCTGGTGGGTAAGATCAACAACACGGGCCTCGTTGAAGTTCCAATGGGGATCACCCTGAGGGAGATTATCTATGATATCGGTGGTGGTATTAGAGACGGGAAGAAATTTAAAGCAATCCAGACAGGTGGTCCGTCAGGTGGTTGTCTACCCGAGAGCCTGCTCGACTTACCGGTAGATTTTGACGAATTATCGAAAGCCGGTTCGATGATGGGCTCGGGTGGAATGATAGTCATGGACGAGACAACCTGCATGGTTGATATCGCCAAGTATTTTTTGACCTTTCTCGAGGAAGAATCGTGCGGCAAGTGTTTGCCCTGTCGTGAGGGGATAAAGCGAATGCGACAGGTGTTTGACGAAATAACGGAGGGTCGGGGTCAGGAAAAAGATATAGAATTTCTGGAACAGCTCTCGGCCACTTTAGTTGACAGCTCACTCTGCGGGTTGGGCCAAACGGCGCCAAATCCCGTGCTTACTACCATACGTTATTTTAGAGACGAGTATGAAGCTCATATCAAAGAGAAGAGATGTCCGGCCGGCGTATGTAAAGCTTTAACACACTATTACATAATAGAGGAGAAATGCCCTGGGTGTGGAGTTTGTGTCAAGGAATGCCCGCAAGAGGCTATAACCTTTATGGGCAAGAAAAAACCAGTAGTTATGGACGAGTCGAAATGTATCAAATGCGGCATCTGCTACGACGTGTGCAAGATGGGCGCCGTGGGCAAAAGATAATATGGTAACTATTAGTATAGACGGTCGCGAATTTGAGGCCGAAGAGGGCCAAACAGTCCTCCAGGTAGCGAGAGAACATGGTATCGATATACCTACTCTGTGCCACCATGAGGCTATAGAACCGTATGGAGCTTGCAGGTTGTGCATTGTGGAAATCACCAAAGGGCGTCGCTCCCGGATAGTAACATCGTGTCTTTATCCGGTCGAGGAAGGGTTGAAAGTGCAAACAAAATCGCCCAGGGTTATAAGCAATCGCAGGATGCTGGTAGAGTTACTTCTGGCGAGATGTTCCAAAAACAAGGTGATAAATGAATTGGCGTCACAGATGGGCATCGAGAAGCCGATTGTCAGGTCGGAATACCTGGAAGATAATGACTGCATAGTCTGTGGCCTGTGTGTTAGAGCTTGCGAGCAGGTTGTTGGTGTCAGCGCCATCAGCCTGGTTAACCGTGGAATAACCAAAGAGCCGGCATCGCCGTTCCTTGAACCGTCTAGAGCTTGTATAGGCTGCGGTTCATGCTACTACGTGTGTCCGACCGATGCTATAAAGATGGAAGACAAAGGGGATACCAGATATATCTATAACTGGAAAGTGGAATTTAAGCTCAAGAAGTGCAAAGTCTGCGGCAACTACTGGGCACCGGAAAGACAGCTGGAATATATTAGAAAAAAGTGGAATTTACCTGCCGATTTCTTCGATATCTGTCCCACCTGCAAATAACCTCGTTTCTCAGTTCGTCAAAATTCCTTGACTAAGCCAACCTTGTTGACTATACTCTTTTTCTACGGGGTGTAGCGCAGTGGCTAGCGCGCATGGTTTGGGACCATGAGGTCGGAGGTTCAAATCCTCTCACCCCGACCATAGACTGTAGCTTGTCGAGTTCCATTTCCGAAAGGATAATGCATGTATCGAAGAATTATGGTGCCTCTCGACGGGTCGAAGATGGCAGAGTGTGTTATCCCACATGTAGAGACGGTAGCCAAATTAAGTAATGCCAGCGTTGAGCTGGTTCACGTGGTGGAGCCTGTCGAATTGCCTACTCGTGGAGGTATCGCTCTGAGTGGCGATGACCTGAGGCAAATTGAAGAACATTCCAGGCACGAGGCGCAGAGCTATCTCAAAGAGATTGTAAGTCGGCTTAAAAGCTCCGGCATAAAATCCCGTCCGAAATTACTTACTGGAAAAGCTGCTGACAGCCTTGTCGATTATATGCAAGAAAATAATTTTGACCTTGTCATTATGGCTACACACGGCCGCTCAGGCATATCGCGCTGGTTCTGGGGCAGTGTAGCCGACAAAATATTATACTCCTCTAAAATTCCGGTACTGCTGGTACGGTCTCAAGAGTGTATTCCAGATTCTGGGCACAAATAGGTCTCCGCCGACATACTACCGGCTGGAGCTCTTGCATCGTGATGAATTGGTGACTTTATATTTATACCAAGAAAAAATTTCACAAATAAATAGACTGATTTCGGACTAAGGATAAACGACGTGGAGATTATTTCCCAAGAGCCGGTACTCTACATAGTTATTGGATTGTCTATCGTTGTTCTATCTGTATTGATTCTTCCATTCATATTCAAAAAAGTCGAAGAGAACCTGGAGCCATTTTTTCTTGTGATGGGCATTATCGCCGTCACCATTTCAGGATTGTGGAGCTGGGGGTTAACCGGAGAAGCACTTAAAGCCCCTGTAATGATCGGCGACGTCCCCGTGGGGATATTTCAAGTTGTATTGGTATTCGGCCTTTTGCTTCACTACTTTAATAAGCCCTTTTGTAAGGCAATTGTTTCGCTGGCTAATAAACTGGGGCCAACCACATTTATTGCTGTCTTAATTGTAGGACTGGGGCTAATAAGCAGCGTCGTTTCCGTTATCGTCACGGCTTGCCTTCTGGCCGAAGTTATTTCCGCGCTTCCGTTAGCGAGAAACGATAAAATGAAAATAGTTATTGTCACGTGCTTTGCTATCGGGTTAGGTGCGGGCTTAACTCCAGTCGGTGAACCTCTATCAACCATAATGGTTCAAAAATTGGCTGGCCCACCATATAATGCAGATTTCCTGTTTCCCATACGTAATCTCGGAATCTATATAGTTCCGGGTGTTGTAGCTATAGCTCTATTCGGAGCGTTTCGAATAGGCCGAAAGATTGTTTTAGAAGGACGGGATACTGCGTCTGAATACAATGAAACCCTGAGAACAGTCATAATGCGGGCAATAAAAGTCTATATTTTCGTGGCTGCCCTTATCCTTCTTGGTGAAGGTCTGCAGCCATTAATCGTTTGGTATTTCACCAAGATTCCAGCCTGGGGGCTCTACTGGATTAACTCACTATCGGCGATTCTTGACAATGCCACTATGACTGCAGTGGAAATAGGTCCGACTATGGCTATTTCACAGATTATAAGCGCTGCCATAGCACTCCTTATAGCTGGCGGCATGCTCGTACCAGGCAACATTCCAAACATAGTAGCTGCCGGAAGGCTTAAAATAAGTATGAAAGAATGGGCTGTAATCGGAGTTCCTATCGGAATGGCAATAATGGCTATATATTTTTTAGTATTAATACCACTTCTATTTTGAGGTCCCTACTTTATATCCAGCGATGACAAACAACTTAATTGCACTTTAATGTTGACAGAAGGGACACTTTATAGAGGAGCCAATTACGGCAGCTTTGACATGTATTTTGCCATGGCGACTGCAGGTCAGCTGATAATAAGCCCGTACCACCTTAGTATTTGAATCTTCGGACACAATTGGTGTTGGAGAAAAACATATACTATCAAGTTGCTCTTTTTTAGAACTGGCAATGTATGAGGCGCCACATTTGGGACATTTTGTAGCATCAGGTAAGGCGATGCAACCGCACCTTGAACACTGGATCGTATCTTTTACCACTTGTATCATTTGTAACAGACCTCCTCCCGTAAGACAACTACGTTAACTACGACCTATCTTTATCTTGGTATATTTCTCTGGTTTAGACTCTACTCGCAGACACAGCCGAGAAACCATGAACTGGATGCTGTATCCCGAAAAATGTCATAAAGACCTTTGCTGGTCCGCACTCTAAAGTAATATTTTGAATTTTCCTGTCCTAAGGGCTCTTCTGATACCTGCCACTGCTGGTATATTCTGGTTACACGTTCAGATTTGCCGTTCCTGCTGATATTCAACGGCGTACCTTCAATATTAGCGGTTACCCTCAGTTCCTCCGGTTTTTCAAGCAGTTTAGCCATTTCGAACCTCCATGATAATTTTATTAAGACTAAGGTATGTTATGCTTGGTTCATAATTTTCGGATAACACCAACAACCTTACCCTGGACCTCAACATCTTTAGGATTTACGTAGAGAGGCTTCATACTCGCATTAGACGGCTGAAGGCGGATACTCTCTTTCTCTCGGAAAAGTCTCTTGAGAGTCACTTCTTGCTTATCTTTTAACCAGACAGCTACCATGTCTCCGTCATCAGCTGTCTCTGCCGCTTTCATTAAGACAATATCGCCATCGTCTATCAGCGCGTCGACCATTGAGAGTCCCTTTACTTTCAGAGCATAAACCTCTTTTTCTGGAATAAGTTCTTCAGTTAGCTCTAATGCGTCCGCAGCCTCTTTTTGCCATGTATCTGACTCTGGAACGGGAATAGGTTCGCCTGCAGCTATGTAACCCAAAAGCGGTATTCTGACAGTACTTTGCTTATCAAGCAACTGAATGCTTCTGAAAACTTCAGGGTCGCGATGAATGTGGCCCTCTCTTTCCAGTATGTTCAAATGGTGCTGGACAACTGCGGTTGAGCTTATGTTGCAACCTTTCAAGATATCCCTGACAGTAGGGGCGTAACCTCTTTCTTCAATGAAATCGCGGATAAACTTAAATATCCGCTGTCTCGTTTCGCTTATGCCAGGCTTTCTCATTCGAACCCTTATCTTGAGAACACGTGTTTTACAAACCAACGTTCTACAAACAAGTGTACACAAATTTTCATCCGTTGTCAAGCCCTTGGAGTACATTTTGGCAAAAAATATGAAACTAAAAAGATATAGAGGAGAGTTTATTAAAAACGGAACATCGGCTTTATGCTGGCAAAGCGAAAAAATCTTGAAATCAATAGACGATATCTATTACTTTACCAGGTTAATGTCCTTGTGGAAGAAATGTTTCCAGATTGATTCGACTTCCTTTAACACAACTATTTACGTTCCCAAGAAAAGTGGTGATGACTGCAGCGTACTACGAGGGCTTATCGTCTGTTTTGAAAGTGATGTGTTTTTGCCAGTCCGACGACGAATTTGGGAAATCCGTTCGAAAATGAGCACCCCGGCTTTCTTCGCGAAGCAATGCGGCTTCAGACATTAAGCGAGCATTTGATACCATATTGCTTAGCTCATAAGAAGGACGGTCAGTGGGCTGAGGCAGCAAGCTTTGCCATGTCGATAGAATGTCAGCGGCTTTGGCCAATCCCTCACCCGAACGGACAATTCCTACCTTGTCCCACATAAGAGATTGCAGGTTTGTTAAATTGACCTTTGGTGCCGTCCTCAATTTCTTATGCGGCTGAAGATGATGACAACTGGTTTGTCTGGATACCGAGGTTGTAACAGTTCCTGACGATTCCTTAGTTCTTTCTATAATTCGTTTGCTAAAGACGACTACTTCTAGCAGGGAATTGGAGGCTAGCCTGTTAGCGCCATGGACGCCCGTGCAGGCCGTTTCACCGGCAGCAAATAACCCAGGGATATTGGTTTCACCCCATATATTTACTTTGACTCCACCCATGCAGTAGTGCGCAGCGGGAGCTACAGGGATGAGGCCTTTAGTAATGTCGAGGCCATGATTCAGACAGAAACGATAGATGTTGGGAAAACGTGTGGCTACCTTTCGGGCTGGTATATGGGTTACATCCAGAAATACCCGGTCGCTACTGGTTTTTCTCATTTCGTACATAATGCTTCTGGCAACAACGTCCCTGGGTGCCAGTTCAGCCTCAGGTGTATAATCAGGCATAAAGCGATTACCCTCCACGTTTCGCAAAATGCCACCTTCACCTCTAACCGCTTCGCTGATTAGAAAAGGAGCGACTCCGGGAAGCCGGACCGCAGTCGGATGGAATTGAAAGAATTCCATATCTGTTATTTCAGCACCGGTTTGAAAAGCCAGTGTGATACCGTCGCCGGTGGCAACATCAGAGTTAGTAGTATATTTAAACAGTCGACCTGAGCCGCCCGTAGCTATGATAACGAAACGGCAATCGTAGTCCTCTACCAGTCCGGTGCGAGCGTCTAACGCCCGTACACCTTTGACCTTTCCCGAATCCATTAGAATTTGTGTGGCTAAGCAATTCTCCAGAACTTTTATGGAAGACATGCGCACCCGTTGGCTTAGAGTGGTCTCGATATGCTCGCCGGTAGCATCTCCACCGGCGTGAAGTATCCGTGGCACAGTGTGGGCTGCTTCTCTGGTGAGTGCAATCTCTCCATCGAGAGTATCGAACGGAACGCCGAATTTAATAAGGTCTGCTATGCGGTCAGGTGCTTCAGTGACCAGTATGCGCACCGCCTCCGGGTCGCACAGTCCATCTCCAGCATTCATAGTATCTTTAAAATGCAGCTCGGGAGAATCATTCTTGCCAATAGGAGCGGCAATGCCTCCCTGGGCGTGCCTGGTGTTACAATCTTCGATGCTGCCTTTTGTCAATATCAGTACACTGCCTGCATCTTTGGCCAGAAGAGCCGTGTACAATCCGGCAATGCCGCTGCCCACTATTACATAATCATAAATCATTGCTTTATGCTCCTAGCTGGTAGTCAAATGAGCCTGTAAAGCCCAGGGACTTGTTTTGACTATAGTAACATCTAGTAATCTTCCGAGGCAATAATCAGTGCTTTCAAAAAATACAAGCTTGTTGCTTCGCGTTCGGCCATACCATTTATCATCTCTTTTACCTTCTACTAATACTTCCATTGTCTTTCCTTTAAGCTCGGAATTGATATCAGATGCAATCCTGGCTTGCATTTCTTCGACCTGATTCAGTCGCTCCTTTTTGACATCAGGCGGAATATTGTCCTCAAACTTCTGCGCTGCGGCAGTGCCCGAGCGGGGAGAATAGGCAGCAACGTGGACGGTATCGAATCTAATTTCCTCAAGCATATCCAATGTTTGTTGAAATTGTTCTTTGCTTTCGCCAGGGAAGCCGACGATGACATCGGTGCTCAATACCGCCTTGGAAATGCGTTGGCGGATGCTGCCTACAAGCTGACGGTATTGGTCTGCTGTGTAACCTCTTCCCATCGCGTTCAGAATATCGTCGTTTCCTGCTTGAAGAGGAAGGTTAATATGCCTGCAGACTTTGTCTAGGGTCGCAATAGTCTGTATAAGCTGTTGGCTCATATCTTTGGGATGATTGGTTAGAAAACGAATCCTAGACAATTCGCTGATATTGTTCAACTCGATAAGTAAATCACTGAGACAATGATCTGCAGGAAGGTCACGGCCATAAGAGTTCACATTCTGGCCTAATAAGGTTACCTCTTTTACTCCAAGCCTTGCTAAATCCCTGACCTCGCAGACCACTTCAGCGATAGGTCGACTTTTTTCTCTTCCCCGTCTGTATGGGACTATGCAATAAGAGCAGAAATTATTACACCCCTGGATAATTGGAACAAAAGCAGCTACGTCTACATTCCTGTTTACAGTTGGATATACCAGGTCACCAGGAACGGGAATTGCCTGTTTGTCAGCCCAGGTAACCAGACTGGCGTAGTCTGATGGTTTGAAGAACAGGTCGATGTGCGGGAAAGTCTTCTCGAGTTGTTCTGTATTGGAATCAACGAAGCATCCGGTAACCAGAATGGACAAATCTGGTTTTTGGCTTTTAAGCCCTTTCAAATAACCGAGCATGCCCAAGACTTTGTTTTCGGCACTCTGTCGGACTACGCAGGTATTAAGTAATACCAGATTAGCTTTTTTTAGATTATCGGTAGCTTGGTATCCCGATATCTCGAGAAAGTCAGCGGCTTTTCGGGATTCCGCTTTGTTCATCTGGCAACCAATGGTCCAGACATAATAGTTAGGCATATTTATTCGCCTTTGAGCATTAGGATATTTTAGAAATAAATGATATCTATGCTAACTTAAAGCTAGAAATTGTGTCAATTCGGCAATCACCGTTGAGAAGAAATTACGTTTGACGGAGGCACTGTTTCGATTATTGAGTGTGAATAATTGTATGGCGGAGGGAATGGGATTCGAACCCATGACCCCGATTTCTCGGAGCAACCGCTTAGCAGGCGGCCGCACTAGACCACTATGCGATCCCTCCAGCGGGCAACTTGGTCAATATATCACAGTTTTTTTATTGCTTTCAACTAAGTTACGGAGCCGCTCTTTATAGAGTTACACCGTTTTTGGTATTATGCTTTCCTAGAGATCATGACTAAGCCGGAAATCAATGTTGTAATTAAGCGTAGTATCACACTGCCTGTGGACAAGAGCTGGCTTGAAAAGGTGGCTCTAAAGGTCCTTGCAGTCGAAGGCATAGGTTCTTCAACTGAGATGGGGCTGTTGATTACCGATAGCAAGACGGTTCAGAGACTGAACAGAATATATCGGAGTGAAGATGAGCCTACAGATGTGCTGAGTTTTCAAATGGCTCCTGATACATCGGAGAACTATGAGCCGTCGTTTGTAAACGCCCCTGATGGTATTAAACATCTAGGTGAAGTTGTAATCTCATATCCCCAGGCGATGAAACAAGCAAAAGAACGAGGCCATAGTGTAGCACGAGAACTCGCATTGCTAATTATTCACGGTACGCTTCATCTGTTGGGCTATGACCATGAATTGCCTGACGATGCCCAAATGATGAGGAACGAGGAAAACCAAATTCTGTCTTTAGTGGAAGCTGTTTAACCTGTCGAGATAAGAGCGCAACAAATTAATATAGATTCTTTTACCGACTTACCTCTCATTTTGTCTACGTTTTGCAGCAGCGACTGCAGCGTTTATCTGCGTTACAGTGTGGTCAAGATGGTCTGTCTGGTTTGTAATTACGTAATCGAAGATGGGCAAGCTTCGCATCTCTTCTTTGGCCTTCCCGAGCCTGATTTCTAGCTCAACTGCAGACGAGTCGTATCTCTGCTTCAATCGGTTAGCCAGCTCTTCGAATGACGGCGGCATAAGAAATATTAGTAAGGCATCCGGCATTATTCGTTTGATGGTGGAGGCTCCCTGTACGTCCACTTTCACAACCGTATCCATCCCCTGTTTTAAGGCTTCATCTATTTCTTCTTTTGGCACACCGTAAAGATTTCCATAGACATTTGCCCATTCAAGAAATTGATTCTTTTCAACCATTTCTTGGAAACGCTCCTTTGATATAAATTGGTAGTCAACGCCGTTTTTTTCTACCGGGCGCTGCTTTCGAGTGGTGGCAGTTAAAACGTAGTGATAGGGCAGTCTAGTCTTCTTCATAATGGTTAAGGCAGCATCCTTACCTACGCCGGATGGTCCGGAAATAACAACCAGCAGCGGATTCGACTTATGTGCCTTTTTTATTTTTTTACAGGTCATTTGTATTTCCTATCAATATCTATCTAATAAGGTTGTGGACGATAATGAAGAGTTTCGAAATCAATAGTTAGCCAGCATTTTAAGTTCTTCCCAAAAATTAGGATTTGAAATATCAGCAGCACGGGCATTCTGAATTAACGTATTTCCTTTGGCAACAAGACCGGCGATTGCCAGACTCATAGCCAGTCGGTGGTCATTATGACTCTGCACTTCATTCCCGACCAATGTCTTTACTTCATAGACAACCATGCCATCGGATAATTCGTCAATCCGGGCGCCGAGGCGGGTAAGCTCCCGATTTGTCGATGCAATTCTATCCGATTCCTTGACTCGCAGCTCGTTAGCATCTCTAATTGTTGTTTTCCCTTCAGCGACACAGCCGGCCACTGCTAACAGTGGTACCTCGTCAATTAATCGTGGAATTAAATCTCCCCCGATCTCGATACCTTTCAGGCTACTGGACTCTATACTCAGGTCGGCAACTGGCTCATTCCCTTCCAATCTATTATTCTCAATACGCAATCTGGCACCCATGGCCAGAAGAACATCAATAATGCCGGTCCGTGTCGGATTGACACCACAATTTAGTATCTTAATTTTGGCGTCGGGATGTATAGCTCCAGCAACAAGCCAGTAAGCAGCTGAACTGATATCGCCGGGTACGTTCAAATCAAGTGCCGTTAGTTGCCTTTTTAAAGGCGTTAATAAAATTGATTTAGCATTGCTTTCGATTTTCGCGCCCATAAGTTGGAGTAGCCGTTCAGTATGGTCGCGAGACATTTGCAGTTGTTCCACAATAGTCTCTCCGTTAGCGAAAAGACCGGCGAGTAAGATTGCCGATTTGATTTGAGCGCTTGCTACCTTTAAGGTGTGGTTAATCCCGTGAAGTCTCTTACCCCTGATTACCAGGGGAGCCAGTGAGTCGTTTTCACGCCCGTAGATCTCAGCGCCCATTAGCCGAAGCGGTTCGATTAGGCGTTTCATTGGTCTTGACCGCAAAGAACCATCTCCGGTAATAACAGAAAGGAATGGTTGCGATGACAGCAGGCCGCCCAGCAGGCGCATAGTGGTTCCGCTGTTACCTGCGTTCAGAACATTTTTAGCTTCAGTTAAGCCTGTTTTGCCAACTCCGATAACCGATGCTGAGGATGATTTTCCATCTTGTTTTGTTATCTTAACACCGAGAGGTTTGAGACAGTCTATGGTCGAACGGCAATCTTTACCCGGCGAAAGGTTGCTGATTTGGCTTTTACCATTAGCCAAGCTGCTAAGGATAAGTGCACGATGCGATATGGATTTATCGCCCGGGACGACTATTTCTCCAACTAATTGCCTGGGAGGTATAATTTCCTTTAACGACGATTGTCCAGCCATTTCTGCCTTGCCTCATTAGCAATAGTTAATACTCGTTCTATGTCTTCACTGCCATCAGCTACAAGCTTTTGCAGTTTTTGCAGCTCCTCAACAAATATATCGATCCATGAAGCAATGGCAGCCTGGTTACTAAGGCAAATGTGTGCGCTGACCTCAGGGTTTCCAGAAGCCAGACGTGTGAGATCATGATAGCCACTGCTGGCTAGACGCGACATTTGAGGCCACGACTGGTTTTTAGTTGTTGCCAGCACTAGAGCCACAGATATCAATAATGGTAGATGGCTGATTCCCGCTACCAACCTATCGTGTTCTTCAGCTTCTATAACAAGAGGATATGCTCCAATAGCCTTTACCATGTTTTTCACAGTTCGTATAGCTGATGGGTTAACTCCACGTAATGGCGTTAGGCAATACGTACATCCGTTGAACAGCTCCGCTGTTGCAGCTTTAATTGACGAAATCTCCTTGCCTGCCATCGGATGGCCGCCAACAAAATTTGTTTTCGGTGTCAATAATTCCTGTGCCCATTGCATCACCTGTACCTTGGTGCTGGCAGTATCCGTTACAATAGCCCCTTCCGACAATTCAGAAGCGATTAGTTCGAAAATATCTCGTACCACCAGTACCGGTGTTGCCACGATGACGATATCGGCTCCATTGACCGCTTTACGGCAGTCTAACTCGATCCTGTCAACGGCTCCGGATTTAAGGGCCAAAGATGCTGTTTCACTACGGCGAGCGTATCCAATTATCTCGGCTCGTCTCCAGTTAGCTTGTTTCAAAGCCAGCCCAATAGACCCTCCTATAAGGCCCAGTCCCAGTATAGCAATACGCACGGGCTTATTATATCATTGCTTCAATCGACTTGAGAACCTGTCTTTGCAGAAGATACCGCCTTGATTTTGTGCTGACCATCGGATATACTCCAACTATAGCCCGTTATGTGTTTTCTCACATGATGGGGCATTTCGAAGATACCTCTCGCGACGTTCTCTGGGGCGGTCTATGAAACTAGCTATCACCGGAAAAGGCGGCGTAGGCAAAACCACATTAACTAGTCTACTAGCCTGGATATATTCAACTCGGGGCAGCAAAGTCATAGCTATCGACGCTAACCCCGATGCTAATTTAGCTGAAGCACTGGGGTTTAGTGTCGAAGAATCGCAGAAAGTTACTCCTATAGCCGAAATGCGTGAGTTAATAGAGGAACGGACTGGAACTAAACAAGGCAGCGTTGGCGCTTTCTTTAAGCTGAACCCCAAAGTTGACGATATACCGGAGCGTTTTTCAATACAGAAAAACGGTATAAAGCTGTTGGTCATGGGAACTGTTAAAAAAGGTGGTGGGGGATGCTTGTGTCCGGAAGGGGCCCTGTTAAAGAGTTTGTTAAGTCACCTGGTTCTGAGCAGGTCCGAGGTAGTCGTAATGGATATGGATGCAGGCGTAGAGAATCTGGGACGTGGAACTGCTAAAGCTGTAGATGCCTTTATCATAGTTGTCGAGCCGGGGCAGCGCAGCTTTCAAACTGCTCGAGCCATTCAACGTTTGGCGACAGACCTGGGCGTTAAAAAATGTTATATCGTCGGCTCCAAAACTCGCGATGAAGAGGAGCGCCAGTTTATTACTAATAACTTGCCTGACTTTGAAGTGCTGGGTTTTGTTAACTATCATCCGGAAGTTGCCCGGGCCGACCGTCTTGGAGAAAGCGTATTCAAAACAGCGCCTGATGCGGTAGCCGATGCCAATAATATAGCAAAAAGGCTAGAAGAGATTGTATCAAGGAGACGGGTTGGCTAAAAAGACAGTCAGAGACATAGACGTTGATGGTAAAAAAGTTTTAGTCAGAGTGGATTTCAATGTTCCGCTTGACATAAATACAGGTGATATTAGCGATGACAGTCGCATTCGGGCTGTCCTGCCTACGATAAAATACCTTGTTGCCCACAAAGCTAAAATAATTTTGTGTTCGCACCTTGGCCGTCCGGGGGGAAGTGTGGTTGAGGGGCTACGAATGACTCCGATAGCGCGACGGCTATCTAAATTCTTGAACTTGACCGTTTCAACTGCTTCAGACTGCATAGGTTCTGATGTGGAAAAAGCGGTAAACAACCTCAAACCTGGAGAAATTCTGCTTCTGGAAAATTTGCGCTTTCATCCCGGAGAAAAAGCTAATGACGACTCTTTTGCCCGGGCTCTGGCTAATCTGGCGGATATTTACGTAGATGATGCCTTTGGTACCGCGCATAGAGCCCATGCTTCGACGGTAGGTGTCGCCAAATATTTGCCGGCTGTTGCTGGTTTTCTCATGGAAAAAGAGTTGACTGCTCTTGGAGGAATATTAAGAGATCCCGAACATCCATTTGCCGCCTTGCTAGGAGGTGCCAAGGTAAGTGATAAAATCAGCCTAATCCAGAATATACTGAACAAGATCGACAAGCTACTTGTCGGAGGAGGCATGGCTGCTACTTTCTTAAAAGCGGAAGGCTATTCCATCGGTCTTTCATTGGTTGAGGAAGATAAGCAGGACTTAGCTCGTGAACTGATGGATATTGCCAGAAGCAAGAATGTTTCTTTGCTTCTGCCTTTAGATGTCTTGGTAGCCGAAAGCATTACAGAAGAGGCAAATGGAAGTACGGTAGAGATATCAAACATACCCGAAGATAAAAGTATCGTGGATATCGGGCCGCGAACCATCGAAATGTTTTCACAGCAACTGATGTCATGTCAGACTATCTTTTGGAATGGACCTATGGGTGTATATGAAATAAAACAGTTTGCGTCTGGAACTAATTCAATGGCTGAATTGCTAGCCAGCCTGAAAGCAACAACTATCGTCGGCGGCGGTTCGACAGCAGAGATCGTTGAGGAACTGCACCTGGCAAGCAAAATGAGTCATGTCTCTACAGGTGGCGGTGCCAGCCTGCAATTTCTTGAGGGAAAGACACTTCCGGGTGTAGCAGTGCTACAGGATAAATGATAATGGTATCCTTGGACATAATAAGAGATATTAGTGTGCAATCGTCTTCCAAGATAGTGATGCTGGTTATCGATGGATTGGGTGGATTGCCGGATGGAAAGACGGGCAAAACTGAGTTAGAAGCAGCCCATACTCCGCATCTTGACCGACTTGCGAAGGATAGCATATGCGGGCTTCTCGATCCTGTCAGTCCGGGTATCACGCCGGGTAGCGGCCCCGGACATATGGCACTGTTTGGCTACGACCCATTGAAATATACTATTGGAAGGGGAGTGCTCGAGGCACTCGGTGTCGGCTTTGAGCTAACCAAAAATGATGTAGCTGCTCGCGCAAATTTTTGCACCGTTGACGATGATTCCGGATTAATAAGGGATCGCAGGGCAGGTAGAATTACGACAGAAAAGTGCGCCGAACTAAGTACACTGCTTAGCGATATAAAAATAAAAGGGATAGAGCTTTTTGTTCAGCCCGTCAAAGACCACCGTTTTTTAGTGGTATTACGCGGTGAGGGTCTTTCATCAGGGGTTCGAGATACTGACCCTCAACGAATTGGCGTCAAACCCAACACGGCTGTTGCTGCAGAATCGGAAGCAAAAGAGACAGCACGTATAGTGAACGTTTTCATCGATGAAGCCAGGAAAATTTTATCGGGAAGTCATCCCGCCAATATGATTCTCCTGCGCGGCTTTTCTGAATTACCTGATATCCCAAATATGAAGGATATATACAAGCTGACACCAGCGGCTATAGCTGTCTATCCTATGTACAAAGGGTTGGCCCGACTGATAGGAATGAAAGTATTCAGTGTCGAAGGCGACATAGGTGAAGAATTCAATGTTTTAAACAGTTGCTTTAGCAGTCACGATTTCTTTTACGTTCACGTAAAACAAACTGACGCCGCTGGAGAAGACGGTAACTTTTCAAGGAAGGTCAAAGTTTTAGAAGAGATTGATTCTGTTTTGCCACAACTGCTGAGTTTAAAACCTGACGTTATCATCGTTACCGGAGACCATGCGACGCCCGCCGTTATGAAAGGGCACAGCTGGCATCCAGTGCCGGTTCTCTTATACTCGCAATGGTGTCGACCTGATAATGTGAGGCAATTCTCCGAATCCGCATGTATATCCGGAGGCCTGGGCAGGCTGCATTCAACAGAAATTATGCCTCTGTCCATGGCTAATGCCCTTAAATTTACCAAGTATGGAGCTTAATTATGAGAAAACCGCTAATTGCAGGCAACTGGAAAATGAACACGACGCTGGAAGAGGCCAAAAGTCTCGTCCAGGCTATATTGAAGGAGATGAATGATAAAGATGGTGTGGAGAAGGTTCTGTGTCCACCTTTTGTTTCATTATCTGTAGTCCAGGGATTGTTGAAAGGCACATCTGTAAAGGTTGGCGCTCAAAATATGTATTTCGAGGACAAAGGTGCCTACACAGGCGAGATATCACCCCTCATGCTATCCGGTTTGTGTGATTATGTTATTCTTGGACATTCTGAACGTAGGCATTATTTTATGGAGACTGACGAGATAGTCAATAGGAAAGTAAAGAAAGCCGTTGAATCAGGCTTGAAACCTATAGTATGTGTTGGAGAGAGTCTGGCAGATAATGAGGCCGGAAAGACCGAACAAATTATTACAGGTCAGGTGAAAACAGCTCTGACAAGTATAGCGCCGACAGATCAATTGGTTGTCGCCTACGAACCTATTTGGGCTATCGGTACGGGTAAAGCAGCTACAGGAAGACAGGCTAATGAAACCATTAACCTTATTCGACGGACTTTGACTGCCCTATGGGATGAAGAGACTGCACGGACAGTGCGCATTTTATATGGCGGCAGTGTGACCGGCAGCAACATTAGGGAATTTATAGCTGAATCTGATATTGATGGAGCATTGGTCGGCGGTGCCAGCCTTAAAGCGACCGAGTTCTTAAGTATAATCAGGCAAACAGCCGACGTTAAGTCAATTTAATGAATTGTCTGGTTGCTGTCATAGGCCCGACAGCGGTAGGGAAAAGCCAGCTCGCTTTGCAATTAGCCCAAGATTTTCAGGGTGAGATAGTAAATGCGGATAGCAGGCAAGTTTACCGTTATATGGATATTGGCACGGCCAAGCCGACCAGCCAAGAACGGGCACTAATCAAAAATCACCTCATTGATCTCATTAACCCCGACGAACCCTTCAGTTTAGCCCTTTATCAACGGTTGGCTTTTGAGGCCATTGCAGATATTCAAAGCCGAAATAGGCTTCCTCTTTTGGTCGGGGGTAGCGGATTGTATGTTTGGTCTGTTTTGGAAGGCTGGAAGATTCCGCCTGTACCTCCCAATACTGAATTCAGACAAGTTCTTGAGAAAAAAGCGCAGGGAAAAGGCAGCCATGCTTTGTTCCAAGAACTGGAGGAAATAGACCCGGAGGCTGCCAGTAAAATCATGCCTGGCAATCTGAGACGTATAATCAGAGCCTTGGAGATATACAGGAAAACTGGGAGGCCCGCCTCTGCCTTCTGGCAGAAACAGCCTCCGACCTACCCAATTTTGATTATAGGTTTAACAATGCAGCGGGAAGACTTGTATCGTAGAATTGATGCCAGGGTAGAAGAGATGATAGAAAGGGGATTTATAGATGAAGTAAAAGGTTTGATGGCTATGGGCTACGGTCTAGATTTGCCTTCTATGTCAGGTATAGGTTATAAACAGATAGCTATGTTTATTCAGGGAGAGCTGGAATTGATTAACGCAATAGAGAGGATAAAGAGGGAAACGCATCGTTTTGCCCGTCATCAATATGCCTGGTTTCGACCAGACGATAATAGGATTCACTGGTTCAATGAACATGCCGATACCACTGAAGAGGCGACCAAGCTGGTTGCCCCATTTCTGACTGGTACTCGGGAGCAAGCTGGTTGATCATGAATTTTACAAAATTACAAGCTACGGGGAACGATTTTATATTTATAGATGCTAGGAAAAGGGAACGTGATTGGTCTAAACTGGCTCAAGAGATGTGCCATCGTTATTTCGGAGTCGGTGCTGATGGTCTGATCCTGGTAGAAAATTCAAGTGCTGCCAATTTAAAGATGCGGCTTTTTAACTCCGATGGCTCGGAGGCCGAGGTCAGCGGCAACGGTTTGAGATGCTTTGCTAAATATGTAATAGATAGGGAAGTGGTTTCAGAACCTGATATCACTGTGGAAACATTGTCGGGTATTAGAAACATTAAGGCTACTGTGTCACAAGGTAGAGTAACATGTGCCAGAGTGAACATGGGTATTCCACGTTTCAAAGCAAAAGAAATACCGGTAATGCTAGAGGAATCACAGCAGGGCAGGGATGAAGTTGACATAATATCACAAATTGATTATTCTTTAGAGATTGAGCAGAGGATTTATAACCTGTCGTTTGTATCCATGGGTAACCCACATGCTGTAACGTTTGTATCACGACCCGTTGATGATTTCCCGCTTGCCGATATAGGTCCAAAGATAGAGAACCATCGTATGTTTCCGGAACGGATTAATTTTGAGGTAGCGAGGGTCTTAAAGACCAACAGAATAGAAGCTCGTGTATGGGAGCGGGGAGCTGGCGAAACGCTGTCCTGTGGCAGCGGCGCCTGCGCCATAGCTGTAATCTCCAAACTCAAGGGATACACAAATAATAAAGTAGACATAATGTTGACAGGTGGTGAATTGACAGTAGATTGTGACGGAACAGGAGAGGTATATTTGAGCGGGGCAGTTGAGGAAGTTTTTAGTGGAGAGTGGCCAAAATGAGGCTTTCAAAGAGACTGGATAAGCTTCCGCCGTATCTGTTTGTAGAAATAAATCGAAAGATCGCTGAAAAGAAAGCCAGGGGAGAAGATATAATCAGCTTTGCCATTGGCGATCCGGATATGCCAACTCCATCAAATGTCATTGATGAGCTATGTAGGGCAGCCAGAGACCCCGCCAATCATAGATACCCGGAAACGGCCGGGCTACCGGAGCTACGGCAGGCTGTAGCAGGTTGGTATCACAGGCGCTTTGGTGTTTCACTGGATCCTGAGAAAGAAGTATTACCGCTGATAGGTTCTAAGGACGGTGTCGCGCATATATCATTCTGCTTTATCGACCCGGGCGATATTGCTCTGGTCCCAGATCCAGGATATCCGGTTTACTCCATGAGCACTTTGCTTGCCGGCGGAGAGCCTTATTTTCTGCCTTTGACCGAGAAGAATGATTTCTTGCCTGAACTGGAAATTATTCCGAGAAATACGGTCAAGAAGGCTAAGCTTTTGTGGTTGAATTATCCCAATAACCCTACCGGAGCGGTGGCCGATATTGATTTCTTTCAGAAAGCGGTTCATTTTGCCATGGAAAACAACCTGGCAATATGCCACGACGCGCCGTATACAGAAGTCACCTTCGATGGCTATCAGCCGCCGAGTTTAATGCAGCTACCTGACGCCAGAGACGTTGGCATTGAGTTCCATTCTTTGTCCAAGACTTATGATATGACCGGCTGGAGAATCGGTATGGCCGTGGGCAACGCCAAAATGATTGATGCTCTATTCCGTTTCAAGTCCAATCTCGACTCAGGCATACCTCAAGCCATACAGCAAGCAGCTATTGAGGCTTTGACTGGCTCGCAGGACGGCGTTAAGGAACGAAGCGTGATATATCAGCGACGTCGAGACAAACTGGTTAAAGCTCTCAATGACATAGGTTTAAAGGCTAGGATGCCGAAGGCCAGCTTCTATGTCTGGGCCAGGATACCGGACGGCTATACGTCGGTTAATTTCACCAGTGAATTACTGGATAAAGCAAATGTAGCAGTCACTCCTGGTACCGGTTACGGGGCTGCCGGCGAAGGTTTCGTGCGTTTATCATTAACTGTGCCTGACGAACGTCTGGACGAAGGTATAACCCGGTTACTCAAATGGAGCGAGTCCAGGACTAACTAACTTAACATAATATTAATTGCTATGCGACAAAGTCTACTTAAGACCCGGATTGATACAGAAAAAGCCTTTTTGGTTGGTGTCGACAGGAGAGATTCTGGAGACGGCTGGTCAATAGATAGTTCACTTGAGGAATTATCCTATTTAGCCAAAACAGCCGGAGCGGAGGTGGTTGGTAGACTGGCTCAAAAACTGGAGAGGCCATCTAGCACTTATTATCTGGGCAAGGGAAAGCTGGAAGAGCTAGTTAAGCTCAAAGAGAAATGCTCCTATAGTGTAGTGGTTTTCAATGATGAACTATTGCCTAGGCAACAAAGAAATTTAGAAGAAGCCCTTAATGTTAAGGTTATCGACCGAACGGCACTTATATTGGATATTTTTGCCAGTCGAGCGCAAACACGCGAAGGTCAACTACAGGTTGAATTGGCGCAACACAAGTACTTGCTGCCGCGCTTGGCCGGACAGTGGAGCCATTTGGAACGTCTGGGAGGTGGTATTGGGACCAGAGGCCCTGGCGAATCACAGCTGGAGACAGACCGTCGGCTCATACGGAGGCGAATCCAGCGCCTTCAGAGTCAAATCGAGGCGGTAAGACGGCAGAGAGCGCTCTACAGGCGAAAACGTAAAGAGAGCCGTATTCCTGTAGTAGCCCTCGTAGGCTATACCAATGCTGGTAAAAGTACCTTACTTAATGCCTTAAGCCGGGCTGATGTGCTGGTTGAAGACAAACTTTTTTCTACTTTGGACCCTGTGACACGACGGTTATCTTTGCCCAATGGTATACAGCTTTTACTAACCGATACCGTTGGCTTTATACATAAACTACCACCAACGATAGTGGCTGCTTTCAGAGCTACGCTTGAGGAATTAGCAGAAGCTGATCTGTTGCTACATGTAGTTGACATAACGCATAAAAATGCCCCTGAACAGTTACAGACAGTTCAGGAGATATTGACAGAGCTTCGGCTGGACCAAAAACCTCAACTGACAGTCTTGAACAAAATGGATGTAGTTGTGAGTAACTTGGAAGAAATGAACAATTTAGCTACAACAACGGATTTAAAGCCGCTTGGTGATAATACAATACCCATATCAGCATTAAAAGGCTGGGGACTGGATAAACTTATGACTGTGATTACCAGGCACCTCGGCTTTAGTCCGAAACAAAGCATTCCGGACGGAAAAAGTGGCAAATCCAGTAGTAATCATTGATTATCAAAAGTGTCTGCCCCAAAAATGCAAGAATGGCATATGCGTTGCTACAGAAGCATGTCCAAACAAAGTATTGCGGCAAGAATCAGCTAATGAATTTCCGTTTTCTCATCCATCGCGTTTTTGCCGGGGCTGCGCCAAATGCGCGCAAGCCTGTCCGCGGGGAGCAATAAAGGTCAGCGATAATTGACAGGAGAACAAGCGGATGTTAATATAAATCACAACTTCGTACAACGGCACTTTTACGAAGTGCAGGTATGCTAAAACAGGTAGACGAAAGATGTTAGAGCCGCTTATTGAAGATTTTCTCGAATATCTCGAGATTGAAAAAGGACGCTCGCCGTTAACTATCCGTGAATACCGGCATTATCTGGAGCGGTTCTTGGATTGGCTGAAGGTAAATACAAAAATAGATGAACCTGGTGATATAACGTCCGATATTGTCAGGAAATACCGGCTATATTTGGCGCACCTAAGTAATCCTTATGGAACGCAGCTAAAACGCATAACTCAAACTTATCATATCATAGCCTTAAGGGCTTTTTTACGATATATGCTTGTCCAGCGCAATATAGACACCCTATCACCTGAAAAAATTGAATTGCCAAAGCAAAGCCAGCGGTCAGTCACCTTTTTGAGTCCAGAACAATTGGGCAGACTGTTAAACTGTCCGAAAATATCAGACGAGGCAGGTTTAAGGGACAAAGCTATTCTGGAAACTCTTTTCAGTACAGGACTCAGGGTCTCAGAACTGGTAAGGCTAAATCGAGATCAGATAAACCTGGAACGGAAAGAATTCGGCGTCAGAGGCAAGGGGGACAAGCTTAGAGTTGTGTTTCTGTCGGATACAGCGGCAAGTTGGCTAGAGCGCTATTTGCAAACGAGAAAAGACAGTTTCAAGCCCCTGTTTGTACGTTACAGCGGCAGAATCGATACCACAAAAGACGGTGAAAAGATGCGCCTGACAGCAAGGTCAATACAGGACATCGTGAATAAATATGCCAAAAGATGCGGCCTGCCAATTGTGGTTACGCCACATACTCTAAGGCACTCCTTTGCTACGGACCTTCTAATCGGTGGCGCTGACCTGCGATCTGTACAAGAAATGCTTGGTCACGAAAGCATAAGGACTACGCAGGTATATACCCACGTTACGAACAAGCATTTAAAAGAGATTCATCATGAGTTTCACAGTAGAGACAAAAGATAAATAACTGAATATTATGTCAAGTTATTCAGGCACTGACGCCCCTGCTCAGTGTCTTCTCGGCTAATTCTATCACTGCATTGGGACTAAACAGTACCCAGCCCAGATCAGTGGAAGATGCCAAAAGAATGTTATAGAATGAACACAAATACGATGAGAGTCATGTTTTGCCTTTTTGGAGAATAAAATGAATAAGTATGACGTTGTTATTATCGGCGGTGGTCCTGCTGGCCTTACTGCTGGTCTGTATGCCTCTAGAGCCGGGCTAAAGTCACTGCTTATTGAGCGTGGTATATTTGGTGGACAGATAGTGAATGCCAGCCAAGTTGATAACTATCCCGGCTTCCCTGAGGGAATTTCGGGTTTTGAACTGGCTTCGCTGATGCATGAGCAGGCTATCAAATACGGATTAGATACCATCAATACCAAGGTTACCGATATTAAGCCAGGTGGAAACTTTAGTGTAATTACAGATGAAGGAAACGTCGAGGCAGAAGCGATAATTATCGCCGCTGGTTCTGAATATCGTAAGCTTGGAATTCCTGGTGAAGCGGAGTTTGTAGGCCGTGGCGTTTCGTACTGTGCTACTTGCGATGGTTTTTTGTTTCGAGACATGGATGTTGCCGTGATTGGCGGTGGCGATACGGCAGTTTCCGATGCTCTTGAGTTAAGCGAACATGCCAGCAAGGTCTATTTGATACATAGAAGGAACGAGCTCAGAGCAAGCCAGGTCCTTCAACAAAAGGCTTTATCCCTATCTAAAATTGAGCCTGTATGGGATACTGTTCCTGAAGAGATAATAGGCGATACTAAAGTAATCGAACTTAGTCTGCAAAACGTAAAAACTGGCAACATACATAAGCTTAAAGTATCGGGTGTCTTCGTTGCTATCGGATTTGAACCAAATAGCCAGGCTTTCGCGGATATTATAGAGCTGGATGAGGCAGGTCTTATCAAAACCAGTGAAGTGATGGCTACTTCCACACCTGGAATATTTGCCGCAGGTGACATACGTAGAAACTCGCCCCGCCAGGTTGCTGGTGCTGTAGGCGATGGCGTGGCTGCTGCGCTATCCGCTTTCAAACACATCCGAGGAAAAATCTAGTCCAGGTCGATTTTGGATAGTGGGCTCGGCAGGGTTCGAACCTGCGACCAACCGGTTATGAGCCGGTCGCTCTGCCACTGAGCTACGAGCCCGTTAGAAGCGAGACAGTATAAATAACGGATGAACCTCTACTTTACCCTGAAGCAATAGTATATCATAGCATCGCAATTGCCTGCATTACTTCGGCAGCGAGGAAAACCGCGCTTTATTCGTGATTAATATAACGTACAAAAACTTGACGGACATATGCATTTCATATAAAATTAGCAGTTAGGAAATGAGACTGCTAATTTGATTATCCATATATATTGATTAATAATATCCATTTCTCCATGCCAGGAGGTTATCTATGCCTACTTACCAGTATCACTGTGCTAAGTGTAACTTTAAATTCGAGCTCAAACAGGGTTTCTCTGATGACTCCGTAGTAGCTTGCCCCAGATGCCATAACGGAGCGCAACGCTGTTTTTCTCCTGTGCCCGTAATTTTTAAGGGCTCAGGCTTCTATGTCACCGACAATAGAAAGGGTATCCCGGAAAGCACCAGTTCAGAAAATAACACAGATAAAAAAGATAAAGCTGAAAAAAAAGAGGCAAGCAGCAGTAAATGAGGCCGCTCTTGCCAGTTAAATTATCCTATGCTACACTCAAACCTGGGTCCCTGTAGCTCAGTGGACAGAGCGGCTGCCT
>CAZJID010000024.1:0-24924 GCA_964545945.1 uncultured Dehalococcoidales bacterium | reverse complement strand
TATGGCTAACATTTCCGGCAGAGACACAAAGCCGGAGATATTAGTAAGAAAATATTTGTTTTCCAAAGGATTTAGATATCGTAAAAATGATAAAAGGTATCCGGGAAAACCGGACTTAGTTCTGCCAAAGACAATTCTCCTATTTTGCACATCCTCAAGATTTAATTGATTTTGGCTCCACTTTCGCACAGCTTCAAGCAAAATTCTGAATTTACTAATATCATCAATTGTGCCTTCAGACGGATATTTATTAGTTAATAATAATAGTTCCCCCAAAGCAATGAAATAGTCTATAGAGGGCATTATTCCATTCGTAAATATTGAGGTAATCAATTCTCTTCTGCCTTGATAAGCATATCGGGCTAATCTTCCAGGTTTCCAGCTACTTATTTCATTTATTAATAGCTTTTCTTCATCCTGAATTTCTTTATAAATTTTAGGCTCTTCTGTCTCAGTAGCATTTACTATAGAGTCAACATCAGATGGCCATAGTTGACATTTCTCATTGATGCAGACGTCATTTGGTGTAGTAGTGATATCAAGATATATAAGCCCCCCACAATGAGGGCATAGGTAATCAGAGCCAAAATTGTGATGATCGTAATCAGTCAATTGATTTTACTCCTGATCTGCCCTAGCAATTGTACCACTCAGTATTTCGTAAGGGAACACCATTGACATACGACTAAAAGTAAGAAACTGACCAGTTTTGTATTTAGATGGTTTGACTAAGGGTAAGGAGGTGAAAACGATGGGCTAATTGGAGAGACAAAAAGCTAGAGCAAAAGTTCTTATTCCCGTCCCGTAAGCTCCACCACCCGTTTACAAAAGTTTACAAACCGTAGCTAATTTTGGTACAAATTTTACTTTTGCCACCTACTACACCGTACTAGTGTATTATCAATTCATCATTATGAATTATTTGAACTTTTTTAAATTAGTATATTATTAAATCATATGAGGATATAATGGGGTAAAAGTTTCAATTAGATTTATTTTACAAGCCTTAAGCGGCTCTCGTAATTGATATAATGCTTTAGTCCAACTTTCAAGGTACATTTCGATTTCTCCCATTTCCAATCCTTGCCTTGAAGGTGCAAAAACTTTGAAATTATTTAGTAATTTACCTAATGTTGTATTAAGGTCGACTTTTTCGTAGTCATCGGTTCTTGGCAAGCCTTTATAAAGTTCATCAATATATTGGTTATGGTATTTAGCAACTGCATGATACTTTGAGAGTAGGTCATACCGTCCCCTTGCTATGACTTTTTCTACAGATTTAATTAAACATTGTTTATGTTGCTTAAGTTTGTCGGTGGCGTCAGATGATATACTTTTATTTTCCTTTATTTTTTGCTCTAATTCGAGGAGGTAAAGTACATATATAAAGTGTAAATAATGGAAATAATATAACCCATATTCATCTTGAAGTAAGTAGGGTAGCGGCGCTTCTTCTACATCATGTTTCTTTAATCTCTTCAAAACTGAGGTATCAACTATCACGCGTGGCCAACTGCAAAGTTTCTCTAGTTCGTAAGCTGCTATAAATGCTGGTCCAAAAAACACATGTTCTTTTTCATAATGTGGCCCAGCAGTAATTGCACCCCTAATATAGTACAGATCTCGCATTATTTCCCATTGAATTGCTGCAATTATATGGCCGGCGTAGATTAGAGATTTTTCTGAAATCTCCGGACAGCTAATTACTATACTATCCGAGAATGCATAGCCTTTGAATTCAGTTTTCCAACTTTCCCTCGCACCAATTTCCATGAAGGAAGCCATCTTCTGTATTTTATGTAGTGTATTAGCAATGGACTCTACAGCAACTTGATTGTCCTTATTTTCATTTATTGTATCTGTTAATCCAAGTATATCTAAAAATACAACTAGCGAATCTGTGTACATCTTATGCATCCTTTAACCGGTTTGATCGAGATATTATGATATTTAGAGCCACTTAAAATAACAAGATAAACCCCAGTTCAATAATGCTCCTCGCACCAACCTGCAAACGTAGGAAAACTCTAATTCAGTATTCAATTCACGCGTATAAAATAACACAAAAGATGAACAAATACCTAATTATTTAGGGAGAAATATACGCTATTGACAAAAAACCACAATTTATTGCTAAGAAAGTTCTTCTTTCCGTCCAGTAAGCCCCATCTTCGTGGACCCGAACTCAGACAAACGCAAAGGTCATTCTAAAAGTTCTATATATTAAACGACTTGGGCTACCAACTGAGTCCGGTGGATAGATTGTTGTAGAATCAGTTTCTGGTGATAAGTCGCCTGAGCAACCAGGTTGTCTTTTAATTGTATTAATGTTAGAATATCCACCGCCTCAAAATTGAGGCACCCCAATCCTACCCCTTTTTCAATAGTCTTTCTAACTGACCGGAGGTTGTAATGAAGATTAAAATTGAGACTGCCGGGAGACTCTTCATCATAACTATACTTGCCCTAGCGATGGTCTTCACAATTGCAGGCCTGGGCTCTTCTATGCCAGCAAAACCAGTATTGGCAGGTGATGATGGCCTTGGAAGTGGATGCTCAACCGTTAGGCACTGGAACAGCACTATAACTGGCACAGCACCTACTCCAACCCCGCCGCCAGCCCAGGCAAGCTCTTGCGATTGGACCGGCGACTGGAATACCAACTGGGCGGGGATGCATCTTTCTCAGTCCGGAGGTTGGGTCAGCGGCACATACGGGCTTCTTGGTGAGCGCATTGAGGGTACGGTATCAGGCAACACTTTGATAGGCACGTGGTCCGAGCCACCGTCCTACAGTCCACCCACCGATGCGGGAGACGTAGAATTTACAATTTCGGCTGACTGCAACTCCTTCACCGGCAAATGGCGGTACGGCTCCTCTGGTGATTGGGATGGGATTTGGACGGGCACTAGAATTGGCGCAGCACCTACTATTGATTCGGATGGAGACGGGGTGCTGGACGGAAATGACCAGTGTCCGGGCACGCCGGCTGGCGTTGCAGTTGATGCCAGCGGATGCCCCGCCCAAGGGTTGAATGTAACTATTTCCGCTGATAAAACCGAGTACTCAGCCGGAGAGACGGCGGTGATTCGGGGCAGTGTTTCAGATGTGAGCGGCGCTGTGGCCGGCGCTGGCATAACTGTTGACGTGAGCGGCTGGAAAGGTTCGGCGACCACTGACCCAGCCGGTAATTACCGGGTGCAATTCCCTATTCCCACCAACATCGGGCAGTTTTCCTATGTCGCTACTGCTACAGCCTCTCATAACGGCAAAACAGGCATCAGCCCAAGCATTACTATCAGCGTGGGACAGGTAGCACTGATAGTTACCATGACCACAGACAAAGACCACTACCTTATCGGCGATCCCGTTTACTGCACAATCACAGTCAAAGACCCTAAAGGGGAACCGGTTCCCAGTGCCCAACTGCAGGTTACGGCAAAGCACTTAAGTTCAGGCCGAACCACCGAGCTATCCGGCTCCACTAATCCCATGGGGGAGAACAACTGGAATTTTACCTGGGGGCAAGACAATAGCGGCCAGACAATTGCCGAAGGCAAATTGCAAATAGACATCACCGCCAGCAAAGGTAATGCTGAAGGCAAGACCACAGTCATCATCTGCGGCTGCGGCGATCTCGAGAAAGCCGAGGTTGAGGATTGCCTGGACTGTCCAGAAGATTGCCCGTGCGGTCCGGAAGAGGTCTGCGACCCCTCAAGCATATCGAAAGATCCCAAGACCATGTGCAGCCCCAAGATAGCCTATGTCTTTATCTCCAATGGTCTCAGCTCGTATCACAGATGGTGGGTCTCCGACGATATCAAACATGCACGGAAGCTCTTACTGACACTGGGCTATCAGGTACGACCGAACATCTACGTAGACCATATCGATGACATCGCCAAATACCTATCCCGCCCCTCCACCAAAGCGATTGCTTATTTCGGTCATGGCGAGGAACCCGGCGGAATTCCAACAATAGAGGCTGCTGAAGCTACCAAGGGCGATTACTCCATAAAAGAGGCGATAACTATCCGTAGCAAAGAGTATGGTGGCTTTCTCTATACCTGCCAGTATGACACCTACGCTGCCAAATGGGTGGAAAGTAAGGACAAAATAGAGAAGATAGCCCAGGATAAGGCTGATCACCCTAACCTGGAAAATGCCTATATCTTCGCGTGCTACTCTCTGGATGACTACAGCCTCCGTGATTATCTTTTGGAGAGCGGCGGCACTTACTGGGGCTATCGAGGCAAGTTGCCAGGCAACGCCAGTCTGATTAAAACTGTTAAACCATAGGAGAAACCATGAGAAAAATCTTTGATAAAAGCCGAAGGTTCCTCAAAGTAACTCTACCCTTAATAATTGTTGCCACGATATTTGCCCTGATTGGTAGCACTGGTTTGGTATCGGCCGGGGAAGAAAGCCTGCAGAGTCGACTGTCAGGGTACGGTCTGGCTGAGGTCAGCGTTTCTCTTTCCGGCAATGAAGTCATAGTGTCTTACACCCAGCCAGTATCCGAGATGAGCAGTGTAAGCGATCAACTGGTAAAGATAGCCACTATTCTGTCATATGTTGCCGAGGAACTCCCCGGGGTAGTACAGGTGAGGGTCAAGCAGCACTTCGATGACGGGCAGATAATGGAGATTTCCGGTAGTCCGGCAGCCGGAAGGGCTTTCCTTAATGGTCAGCTCTCTGAGGAAGATTTCACGTACAGTCTGGAGTTCAACCCGCTGACACGCGGCCCTCTTATCATGCCTGGTGAGTGCGAACCAGGCCGGGGTGAAAATTGTCAGAACTGCCCGGAATGCGGCTGTTACCCCAACGAGCGCTGCGAACCGGCTAATCCCCAGGCAAACGCACAGGGCTGTATGGTTGCATCCATACCGGCTAATGCCCACCTTGAAGGTTCACAGTATGTTTGCAATGATGGCTATGAATGGAACCAGGAACTAACAGGATGTGTTCCAGAAAAGAGATGCCCACCGAATGCATTTAAATTCCAAGGGGAATGCTATTGTAATCCGGGCTATCAATGGGATGCGGCAGGGGAAACATGCGTCCCGATAGAAAAAACGGAAGTTGGTGGACCAAGCTCTACAACATCAGAAGGTGGGTTGCTTAAACAGCTACAAGATTTACTGAACTCCTTAACTAAACGGCTAAAACCATCGCCTGAAACGGCACCAACTTCTCCCAGCCAACAGCCAGCACAGCAACCTGAGCAGCCTGGAATACATATAGCTATCACAGACGGCAAACTGACCATAACCATAAAGGGCAAGGGGGAGGAGCAAGGAAAGAAGGTAGAGGTAGGTGCCCCTCAGTGTTTCATTGCCACAGCAGCTTACGGCACGCCAACGGCGGAAGAGATAGATGTACTGCGTGATTTCAGGGATGAAGTACTGTTGCAACATCCCGCAGGTCGCAACTTCGTAAGCCTCTATTACGAGTGGAGTCCACCGCTGGCAGATTTTATCTCCGAGCACGAACTATGCAGGACAGTGGTCAGGGAGGTATTGCTGGATCCTTTGGTGACACTAATTAATTCCAGCAGGGCGATTTGGGACGAGTGACAATTAGTAGTTGAATTCAGTCTTCAGCCAGGCGGCGGTCTATGATTGTCCGCTTGCTTTGTAGCAAGCAAGTCACGGGCCTGTGAAAGTAACATTGCCACCGAGAACCAAAGCTACAATCCAAACTCCAAGAATCCAAAGGATCGGGTAGAGGAACGACAACACGATTCCCCATATTAGCATAGACTTGGCTCGTTTCCGGTCTTTATCCTTGTTGACTAACCAAGCTACAAGTCCACCTACCCAGGTTAAGAATACAGGCATCAACCACCAGGCACCGCTTACTCTTCCTCCCGTTGACGCCTTTTCGGGTGCTTCATCGTCCGCTGCCTTTGTTGCCCCGGCCGGCATCTTTCTCACGCCTGCTTGCGTTCTTTTTGTCTTGGCTGGAGCCGGTGTTTCAATCACCTCGGCCGGCTTTTTGCCGACGAAAATCTCATTCGCGCATGGGGGGCAGTAATTCTTTCCACCAAGTTCTGTTTTACATTCAATGCAAATCAGCTTTCCGCAATTGACACAAGCCGCAGCGGCTTCTTTTCCTGGATGATAAGCACAATCCATGTTGCACCTCACTACAGAAGTTGCCGACATTATAGACCCGATACTCCATGCATGCAACTGGCGATGTGCTGGAAGTAAGAACACTTCAGTGATACAATTTGACGGCCCAGATAGCGGGCGACAGCAGGAGCCGCACTGAAAAAGTACGTCACCATGTAAAAGCGTGCCAAGGAGGACCAACATGTCGATTCAAGGGGTGATTTTTGATAAACAGGAGCAATTGGACAAGATATGGGACTGGATTGTAGAAGGAGAAACCCTGTACGCGGTCTACGACTGCAAAGGAATGGGCACGGGTTTCGTTGGGATTACAGATCGCCGGCTCATATTCTACGACAAGAGGTTTCTGGGCAAGAAGAAGGCAATGGTCAGCGTGCCCTACAGTCAAATCGCCGCTATTAGCAGTGAGGACAAAAGCAACTTACTCACCGGGCGTGGCTTTTTTTCCAGCAGCAATATAGGCGTCCATACCACCGGTAATGCCTATTACGAATTCGAGTTTCGTGGCGCTGACAAGGCACATGAAGCCTATCAATTCATCCTGACACACTTGAAGTGAACCAGAAGGCAAAGATAGCCTCAAACGACTAGTCCGAAAGAATGCTATCTTGCTTAATAGCTGACCAAATTACCTGCATAGCCGTCTGCATGTTGCAGATATGCGACTCCGACCAAAAACCACGTGCTAAACTGCAGCTTAGATGCAACTAACTGCATAAGAACTGTATTGGATCTATCTTAGCGGACTGGAATTCAAACAAACTTAAAATTTGCTCTAAAAGTTCTATATATTAAACAACTTGGGCTACCACTACTTGCAAAAGTCTACAAATCGTAGCTAATTTGGGCACAAATTTGTCCTCAATATCTGCTATAACTTTCAGTAGAATATTCTAAGTTATAGGATTCTTTGACCATGGCCATAGTTTCTGGTATAATTGCAATCTGTTGCATATGCACTAACCTGCAATAACAATGCCGTACAACACACTTAGTCGAAAGGGGGATGATGTTGAAAACAAGCGAAACACCGAATCCAAGACAAGAGATTGAGAAAGCTATCGCCGAAAACGACCTGACAAAACTGCTATTGTTCAGCGGTCTGTTGCATGGGCACTTCTGCCCCTATTCCGCAATCGGTGTTAAAGCTGCTGCTCGAGCCGTAAAAGAGCTGGGCGTTAAATCCACCGGTATGGAAGAAACGATAGCAATTGTAGAAACCAATAACTGCTTCAGCGACGGAGTACAGATTATCACAGGATGCAGCTTTGGCAATAATGCTCTTATCTTTCGAGACTATGGAAAAACTGCGTTCACATTGGCTAAAAGAACTGGTGAGGCAATAAGGATAGCAGTCAAGGCTGACAGTGCTTTCCTGGAAGAACAAGAACCCGAAGCCATGGTATTTTTCCAAAAAGTAGTCACAGAGCGCTCCGGGACTGCAGAGGATGAAAAAAGACTCAAAGAAATGTGGAGTAAGCTTTCCTTTAAACTGCTTGACGCCCCTGATGAAAAACTCTTCGATATCCGGCGGATGCAAATAGAGATACCTGATTACGCTCGAATTTTTTCCAGTATTAAGTGCTCTGTCTGCGGCGAGACCGTAATGGAACCCCTTGCCAGATTGAAGGATGGTAAACCAGTGTGTATCCCTTGCTCGGGACAGGATTTCTATCAACTTGCTGGAGACGGCATATCAGTCATTACGCCGGGTAACGAAAAATCTATTTCCGGAGGTTAACGTGAACCGATTTAAACTGGATGTATCCAGGAAAACTGGTTTTACAACGTTGTGGATGGCTACCGAGGAATCGCCCTGCGGTTATACACCGCCCATCGGTTGGAGCAATATTCACGGTCTCAGAGAATTTGCCGAAATGCTTCTGGATATGTACCGCCATAGTCTCAGAGAAAACGAAAGAGTTAAAAACACGTCTGAACTCATACTACAAGATGTTTTTGGTAAAAACCAATATCTCGAAGGGGATAATAATGCATAATAAAAATTTATTAAAGCTGGTTCTCTTTGTACTCCTATCCATATCATTGATTGTTTTCCCGTCTTGTACCAACACCAGCACCAGCACAGAACCATCGGTAGTGGACTCCTATGTAATCGCCGATTCCACCGGCGACTGGGGCTTCCCTTCTCCCTACGGTCATTATTCCCGTGGCCCGGGCTATATAAGAATGCAGTTCATTTTCGAAACGCTGGTGTGGAAAGACAACGATAGCATAGAGCCTCAACTGGCAAATTCATGGGAATACATCGAGTCGGACCAGGCCTACCTGTTCCATCTGAGGCACGACGTTAAATGGCAGGACGGCCAGCCTTTCACCGCCGATGACGTGGTATTTACATACGACTATACCAGAGACCATCCCTACGCCTGGGTCGATAATACGATCGTCAAATCCGCGGAAAGGCTGGATGACTACACGGTAAAGCTTTACCTGAGTAAGACCTATTCGTCGTTCCTGAACGGGATCGCCGGCACGCAGCCCATCTTACCGAAACACATCTGGGAAAACATCTCCGACCCCCAGACCTTCACCACACCCGAAGCCGTAATCGGTACCGGTCCCTACAAGCTGGCCGACTACAACAAGGCCCAGGGGACCTATCGTTACATCGCGAATGATGACTATTACATGGGAAAACCCATCGCTAAAGAGATAAGGTTCATCAAACTGGGCGAGAATATGGATGCCGCCGCGCTTGAGGACGGCACGGTCGACGCCGCAAGCGTCCCCGCCGAACTCGTAGACAAGCTAAAATCGGAGGGTTTCCGTGTCCAGGCGGACGTGCCTTCCTGGTGCAATAAACTGACGATCAACCACAACAAGGAACCGCTTTCTTCGCCAGAGTTCCGGCAGGCGCTGGCCTACGCCATCGACAGAAACCAAATGGTGCAGATCGTCCTGCGTGGGGTCGGCGTCGTCGGGAGTGCCGGCATGGTTCCGCCGACCAGCGTCTGGTATAACCCCGATACGCCTCAGTTCGAATACAACCCCGAAAAGGCGACCGGATTGATAGAAAGCCTGGGATACGAAAAGGTCGACGGCTACTTCTCCAAGGACGGCCAGCCGCTCACCCTTTCTCTCATCGCCGCCAGCGACTACAAGGACGAAGGACAGTTCGTGAAGAGCGCCTTGGAAGCAATCGGTATTCACATCAATTTCCAGACCCTCGAAGGCACGACGGTGGACAACAAAGTGGCAGCCTGGGATTTCGACCTGTCCTTGTACGGACACGGGGGTCTGTTCGATCCGGTCTTCCTTTACCAGGTAGTGCTGGGCTCCGGCTTCAACAGCGCCCGCTATGATAAAGACCCGGAACTGAACCAGCTATTGAACCAGCTCACCACGGAGATGGACGAAAGCAAGAAGAAAGACCTAGTCGATCAGATCCAGGTGCGCTACGCCGAGGACATGCCGGCCATAACACTCTATTACCACATCGCCTACATGGCCGACGATAACAAGGCAAACATTTACTACACCATGGACGGCATCGGAAGTGGCGTGCCCATTGCCCTGAACCGCATGTGCTTTGTGCAGCAAGAGAAATAAGATATGAGCCAGTCTAAAAAGAATCATACCAGTTCAGAGCTCCAGATAATTAAGCTCAAACCGGTCGGCATAGTTAGGAACCAGTCGAAAGACCCCAGCTGGGGCGGTACCTTGAGCAAGCTCGGTTGGCAGGAAAGAGCTGCCAGAATGAAGGAGCAGAGGGAATCCATATCCGAACTCGCCATCGATCCCAGTCTGGATGGGATTCTTGATGGCATTGAAGAATTTTCACACATCATAGTCATTTACTGGGCGCATCTTGCCCCTGCAGAAAGACGCCTAGCGACAAAGGTGCACCCAATTGGCAATAGAGATTTCCCTTTGGTGGGCGTCTTCGCTACCCACAGCCCGGTTCGCCCCAATCCTATTCTTGTTACCGTTGTGCGCCTGATTGAGCGCAGGGGCAGCGTTCTTAAAGTAACCGGCCTGGACGCTCTGGACGGCAGCCCAATACTGGATATCAAGCCCTATAACGGCGAGCTTGATAAGCTCGAGGATGTAAAAATGCCTGATTGGATGCGGCGGGTTCATCAAGAATTCAGTGAAGACACGTCGTAAAACGTTACTAATAAAGTGGAGGACCAAAATCTGCTGAACAATGACTGGCAAACATAATCTGGCAATTTACGCTATTGCTTTCTTATTCATCCTGGTGCTTAACTTCCTCCTGCCCAGAATGATGCCCGGAAACCCGCTCATGGCCATCTACGGCGATGAGGCCCTAATTGCCATGACCCCGGAACTGAAGGCGCATCTCGTGCAGCGCTTTGCACTCGATCAGTCGTTATGGCACCAATTCGGTGCTTATATGATAGCTCTGTTTCACGGTGACCTGGGATATTCCTATTACTTTAACGCGCCGGTGCTCCAGGTAATTCTAGGAAGCTTACCGTGGACATTGCTGCTGGTCGGTTGCTCATTGATGCTATCCACCGTTCTGGGGATTATTCTGGGAATTGAGTCGGGGTGGAGACATGGCCGTACAACAGATAAAGTTATGCTGACAGGCCTGATGAGCCTTAACGGTTTTCCTGATTTCTTCCTGGGAATGGTATTCCTGATTTTATTCGGAGTATCCCTGGGCCTTTTTCCTCTCTCCGGAGCCATGACGCCATATTCGGGGCTATCAGGTTTCGCACTAATACTCGATGTTATTAAACACCTCGTCCTGCCGGTAGCAGCGCTAACCCTGGCTTATGTTGCGGGTAGCTATCTTCTTACACGAAATACGATGATTACTGTATTGAAGGAGCCATTTATGCTGACCGCCAGAGCTAAAGGTCTATCCCAGCGATTGCTTAAGTACCGACATGCCGGCCGGAACTCCATGCTGCCAGTCGTCACCATGACTGGCATATCGCTTGGACGAATAGTAACAGGAGCACTCTTTGTAGAGCTCGTATTCGCTTATCCCGGCGTTGGCTCCCTTACCTATCAAGCTTTACTTTCACGTGATTATCCTGTTATACAGGGCATTTTCTTGTTGGTAGCTGTTTCCGTACTGCTGGCTAACTTTGCCGTCGATTTCATTTATCCCGAGCTGGATCCGAGAGTTAAATATGCACATTGATCTGAAAAAGGAAATAAAAGAAAGCAATCCGGCTAGGACAGGGCTGATAATTGTAGTTGGAATGGTTACTCTGGCTATAGCAGCACCACTTCTAGCACCCTACAATCCCGTTGCACAGTCAACAGCCATCTTTTTACATCCTTCCTGGCAACACTGGTTGGGCACGAATCAAGTTGGCCAGGATATATGGAGCCAACTGGTGTATGGTGCTCGTACCTCGCTGCTGGTAGGCTTCGGTGTGGGCATATTGTCAACGGTATTATCCGTGTTATTCGGTATATCATCGGCTTTGATCGGTGGTATCTACGATAAGATAGTAATGCGAATGGTCGATGCGCTCATTGTCATACCTGCCGTTATCGTTGTCATCCTGGTAGCAGCCTACATGAAACCAGGTATCCCGTTGCTGATATTGCTTATTTCGCTACTCACCTGGCAGGGCGGAGCCCGCATAGTGAGAGCACAAGCCCTATCCTTGAAAGAGCGCGGGCACATAGATGCAGCCAGGACTTCCGGCGCAAGTACTCTCTATATAGCCTGGCGCCACATCGTGCCCGACCTGGGCCCAATACTTATAGTAGATTTCATTTATAGCGTTCGTCGCGCTGTATTTATGGAGGCGGGTTTAGCCTTCCTCGGAATCACTGACCCTGCGGTGGTGAGCTGGGGCATGATGATGAATGATGCCATGCGATTTACCTATTTAGACGTTTGGCAATGGTGGCTTCTGCCGCCAGGTTTTGCACTTTCACTTACTATAATCGGGCTAACTTTCATTGGACATGCTATGGAACCAGTTTTAGAGCCCCGTCTGAGAGGTAATGCAGTTGCTGCAAATTAAGGATTTACACGTACAATACGGGCTGGATACCGTTCTCAATGGTATAGATATAGAGCTGGGCAAAGGAGAAAGCATTGCCCTTATTGGCGAGTCCGGCACGGGGAAGACAACACTCGCACTCAGCATCATGCGCCTCGTAGACGCCGTTGTTCGCGGGCAAATTGTACTGGATGGCGTAAATTTACTCTCACTTTCTGAAAGGGAGGTACAGAAAATACGGTGGAGAAAGATGGCTATTGCATTCCAGAATGCAAACAACGTACTCAATCCAGTATTTACCGTAATCAAGCAGGTAATGGAGCCAATGATAGAGCACGGTTTCAAAAGCCAGAGAGAGGCTCGAAGGAGAGCTGAGGAGTTGCTTGTTCGATTTGGCTTGCCCAAACATCGTTTTTCTGCTTATCCCCATCAACTTAGCGGTGGAGAACAACAGCGTGTGCTGATAGCGATGGCTATGGCTAATGAGCCTGATCTACTGATCCTGGACGAGCCACTATCCTCAGTGGACGCCACCGGTAGAATAGAGTTGGCTGGATGGTTAAACAAATTGAACGGCAATTGCACAAGACTGATTGTAACACATGATCTTGACACTGCCGGTCGTCTGGCACAAAGAATAGCTGTTCTCTATGGGGGCAAAATTATAGAAATGGGTTCGAGTAAAGATATACTCACAAATCCGAGACATCCATACACCAGGGCTCTTATACGTTCATATCCGAATATGACAACGGTAAAGGACCTCCAGGGTATAAAGGGTAGAATGACGCGCCGAGTGACCGGCTGCCATTTTCATCCTCGCTGCACCCAGGCTATCGATATTTGCCGAAACAGAACGGTGAAAGCGAAGTGGATTGATGGAAGATTGGTTGCATGTCATCGTGGTGGGATTATTACCCGCCTCTCAGTAAATAATCTGACCAAACGCTTTGGTGAACGTAAAGTGGTGGATGCTGTAAATCTGCATATCCTGGCAGGTGAGACTCTGGCTTTGGTGGGGGAGAGTGGCTCAGGTAAAACAACCCTGGCAAAGACAATTATGGGCCTATATCAACCTACCAGCGGTACCGTGTTTTTTGAAGGCCACGAGGTGCATGATAGAGACAGAAGTTTTTATCAACAGGTACAGATGATATTTCAAAACCCCGGAGAATCGCTCAGCCACCGATTGTCAGTACTGGAATCAGTTATGGAACCGCTGGAAATTCAAAGGATTGGAACTAAGGAAGAGAGGAAAAAGAAAGCTCTACACGTTCTATCGGAAGTCGAGCTGTCACAGTCTCAGGATTTTTTCATGAAATATCCACACCATTTAAGTGGTGGAGAGTTGCAGCGGGTAGCTATCGCCAGAGCACTGGTACTTGATCCCAACCTCATAATTGCTGACGAACCGACTGCATTTCTTGACGCAAGCATTCAGGCGAAAATTCTGAAACTGCTCCTGAACATTCAGGACCAGCGCGGATTGAGCCTGATATATATTACCCATGATATCGCCGCTGCCCGGAAGGTCAGCGATAGAATAGCAGTAATGAGAGAGGGCAAGATCATTGAGCAAAGCCCGGCTAGCCAGGTTATAAATAACCCCTCCCATTCTTACACGAGAACATTGCTAAATGCGGCCGCCGGGCTTCGGTCAATAGAGGAAGATGAAGCCTGCATACCATATCATGGCACGCAGAATAGGACAGCGGCCTGAAAGAAGGAGAACTGGCATGGAACTGAAACCCGAGACGTTCAAAAAGATCTTACCGCTACCCGTAACCGTGATTACTACTGTTAATGCAAGTGGTATAGCTAACGCAGCGCCGTATAGCTGTGTAATGCCCATACTTAGGCCGCTTGACCTTATAGCCATCGCTTCTGCATTGCCTCGAGACACACTTTATAACATACGGGAAACCAGGGAGTTCGTTGTGAATATAATCGGGAGGCCTAGATTTAAAGAGGCGATGCAGACAGCTAAGAACTACCCGCCCGGTGTTAACGAACTCGAAGTGGTTGGTTTGGATACTGTTCCTTCAAATAAGATTACTCCGCCGAGAATAAAGGATGCAATCGGGTGGATTGAAGCCGTACTGGACGAGGAAATATTGCGAGAGAAATTTTCACTTATTATTGGCAAGATCATTTGCGCTGAGATTAATGATGAGTTCCTCCAAGACGGGCGGCTCAATGAATTACCTGCCGTTATGTTGAGACCGGACTATCGAGTTGTCGGAGAGAACGTTATCGGGGATGTGGAAGAAACGATCAAACTGTTTCTTCCCTAGGTTCTATTTAACCTAATAAAATGCTGACTACCTGTATTATGTAGACTGTCAGTATATGCTAATCCTTTGACGAAATATAGAGCCATGTACTTTGCGAGCCAGATGGACCAGTCCGCAGCTCAAGCAAACACAAAGGTTGCCCTAAAAGTTCTATCTATTAAACAACTTGGGCTACCACTACTTACAAAAGTCTACAAATCGTAGCTAATTTTGGCACAAATTTGTCCACTCTACTTGCTACATTCTCTAGCGGCTTGTTACATAACTGATAGGTCAGACCTTAGCCTTGACTCACCAATCGAGTGGAAAAATGCTTTTGCCCCCAATGCGATGTATGATGTTGTCTTACATTAGCCCAAATCTTTATAATTACCATCAGGCTAATGAAAATTAAGGAACAAGCTGAATGGTCTCTTTAGTTGCTGGTGTTACGGCAGCCGCCGTTTACCTGGTTTTTACAACAGTGGCTTTTTTCAAGTATCCGGCAGGATATAGCCCTCTTACGAATTGGCTCAGTGATTTAGGTAATCCCCTGGTAAATCAATCCGGAGCTATTTTTTATAATCTGGGTTGCATTCTTACCAGTTTCAGTCTTATAGCTTTTTACCTCGGGCTGCGGGCATGGAATAAGAGGGATAAAAAGCTCAATATACTCATGACGATAGCACAAATATCGGGCATATTATCATCTGTTTTTTTGATAATAACCGCACTATTCCCGCTCGGGTCTCATACACCAATTCATGTTTTCTCGGGGAAAATGCATGTCATCTTTATCGGCTTTTTCTTAACTTTCTCAGCGACGGCTTTATTGAGACACCCAGCTTCAATAAAATGGTTCGCTTATTTTGGGTTCTTTAGTGCTCTGGTTAATTTCATATATGGAGCTTTTTTATATTCCGTTTTTATTGCCGAATGGATAGCAATAGCGATGTTCATTATTTATGTACTAATGATTTCCTATAATTCCAGGCTGCTTATTAGCAAAGAAATCATTGAAGCCGGAAACGAAACAGCTGCACAGTAAAAACACATATACCAAATGCTACTCCGTCCAATGGATTAAGTAGAATCAGATACCCGCAAACAAACGCTGTCTCAAATCACACACCTTACTTTCAAGCTCGTTCTTTTTTTGCTATTAACTCGTATCCTTTCATCATTTTGTTACGATCAGGTAACTCTTATCCATCTTGCTTAATTTGTGGGAAGAGAGTACCCTTTCCCTGCTTTGCTTCTTCGATTATAATATACCTCGGAAGAGTGAGCGATCCATGAAATTATCACCAAAAGAGCGAAAAAGAATCTACGAAGAAGAGAAGGCGCGTATCGAAGCCAGGCAGAAAAAGCGGCCGGCCCGGGATAGTTCAACCACCGGACTTGAGCCGAATGTTGCCGCATTGCTTTGTTACGTAGGCGGCTGGATAAGCGGCATAGTTTTCCTTGTCCTGGAGAAAAAGAACCAGTTCGTTCGCTTCCATGCCATGCAGTCGATAGTCACCTTCGTCATCCTGAGTATAGCCAGCATCATAGCAGGCTTGATACCTTTCATAGGCGGCTACCTCAATTCCGCCATCGGCATCCTTACATTGGTATTGTGGATTGTTTTGATGGTCAAGGCTTACCAGGGTGAGCTATATAAATTACCGGCGGCAGGTAACATAGCCGAGTCGCTACTGCCGGTTACCGGCCACAGGGAGAAATACAAAACAGCTAACGAACAGAAGGCCGCCGAAGCTATAAAAGTGTCCCAATCAGAAAAACCGAAAAAAGATAAGGAGCCCAGGGAGCGGACCGACGATTATTTTTCGGGTACGAGAGCCGGTAGAATCGCCGGCTATAGCGCCGCCATCTTCTGGAATCTGGTCCTGCTTATATTCTTCTCTTTCTTCTACCGGTATATCGCATGGTACCACGTCCAGCCGGATGGAAGCGTGGTCGGAGTTTCAATGCTCACCAACGGCTATTTTGCCTGGCTCCCCATTCTCGTCACAGCACTGCTGTTATCCATAGCGGCTTACATTATATTAATCATATACGATAAATACTGGTTGCGTCAGACCGTGCGAATTATTCTGAATATAGTCGGTGTCGTCGTAGTTGTAAATCTCCTGACAATATTTCCCTTCAATTTCAGCGTTATACCCAATAACACTGCAGTTTATGTCGTGCCGATTGTAGTAACTATCGTTTTGATTATCATTGCAGTTGGACTTGGGGTAGCCGCACTGGTCCACTTCATCAAATTGATGGTTAACCTGGCCCGGCAAAGTTCAAGTTAACGTTTGTAGCTGGCGATTCAGTATACTCACCAGCGCGAAGCAATTCATCCCAGCCTTGAAGTAACTACCACCTGTTTACAATAATTTGTTGATTGTTCGCAACCACTCATCATCCAAATTTCAATCTACCAGGTTAACAGTCCGCCATACTGTCCAGCACAGGAACATAAAGCCAATTTGCATCATCGGATACGCATCCATTAAAATAGAGACAGAGGTGTAGCTTGAGCCGATTACTCTGGCACGAAACACCTGAAAAACCCGAGGGCTCCAAAAACCGCTTCATCGCTTTCCTTAAGAAGACGTGGCTGCAAATCTGGCATAATGCGTTCATAATTGGCCTGCTAAGCCTCGTTTGGTTCGCAATTAGAACAGGTACCAAGCCATCAAGGGCTGTCTATCCGTGCCAGCAAGCAGCTGCAGCAAACAGCTACATATGGCTTGTGGCCTATGTTTTGCCGCTATGCTCCATAGTGGGAAGAAGGACTCGCGAGCTGTATGCCAGAAAAAATCTGATATTTGTGGCACTTGCAGCACTGGCAATAATTGCATCCGGAGTATTGTCGGTATGTAGAATGAATGGAGATTACGCGAGCCCGACGTCTGCCGGTCAGCCTGTTGAACTTACCTTATCGGAAAGCCCGGCAGAATTCACACCGGCCTCGGATATTTTTGTCCTGCAGGGGACTTCGGGGAATGACGGAGGGGTCTCACAGCTAATAGACCTTATGGGCAATCATAACTTACTGTTTTACAATTCACCTACAGCGGGGAGGAATAAAGGCCCAACCGGTCTCATTGCCAGAGATGATACTATCATTATCAAGGTTAATTCCCAGTGGGATGAGAGGGGAGGCACCAACACCGACCTGTTGAAAGCACTGATCGCAGTTATAGTACAGCATCCGGATGGATTCATCGGCGAGATAATAGTTGCTGACAACGGAGGGGCTCAGCATGGCCCAACCGGCAATGGCGGTAGCTTGAATTATAGTAGGAACAATGCGGAGGACATTTCTCAGTCAGTTCAAAAAGTGGTTGACTCCTTTGCTGATTCCTATAAAGTCTCGACATATCTTTGGGATACTATCACCAGACAAAGAGTGAAGGAATACTCTGAGGGAGACATCACCGACGGTTACATAGTCGATGAAACTGTCAATCCCAGAACCGATTTAAGGACATCTTATCCTAAATTCGAGACTAAATACGGCACATATGTCAGTTTTAAACTGGGGCTCTGGAATCAACAAAAGCAAACCTATGATAGTGACCGGCTCAAGGTAATAAACGTTCCCGTGCTCAAGAGTCACCAAGAATTGGGGGTCACCGCCTGTGTTAAACATTATATGGGAGTAGCCTCGGACAAATTAACGGGCCAGATGGGAACTCGTGCACATAGTACAGTAGTGAACGGCGGCATGGGAACAGAGATGGTTGAAACGAGATTCCCGGTACTGAATATCATTGATGCTATATGGGTGAACGCAAATCCTCTCGGAGGGCCATTAACGCCCTATGATGACGCCACCAGAGCTAATGTGATTGCAGCCAGCCTGGACCCGGTAGCCCTCGACTACTGGGCAGCCAAACATATACTTGTACAAGCAGCGCAAAACACAGGACGCAATCATGCATCTTGGATGGACCCAGACAACATGTCAGCAATAGGTTCGTTCGGGCAATGGCTCAGATTATCTATGCAGGAAATAAATCAGGCTGGTTATCAAACGACAGTTGACGAAGCTCGTATGAATGTTTACGTATCCGAGCTTCAACTCTCTTCCAGCCCTATCTCTTCTCCCGGCTTAACTCAATCCAGCGCCGGCAACACAATCCAGCCCACCAACAACTCACAGTAGCTGGTCATCATAGTACCAATCCTTTTATTGGCCAAGATTATCCGCTCCTGAGGTTCTGGATGATCTCGGCTAGGCGGGGCCTTTTGCCGTACATCAACAGGTAGGTCCGCAAAAGTTTGGCAGCCAGCAGCAACCCTCCGATGATGGACAATACCAGTACTCCGATGCTGGCGATCAGCTGCCACGCAGGGACACCTGCCATGCCTAGCCTCAACATCACCAGTACCGGAGCTGAGAAGGGGAAAATACTGAAAATCACCCATACCGGACTGTTCGGGAACAGCAGGAGAGGAGAATAGAACCAGAAAGGGGCAACTGCGAAAAGGGTGAATATAGCCGCCAGCTGTTGCGCCTCTCGAACAGTCGAGCTAATGGCTGCGACACACGCCGACAGGACAGCAAATAAAGCATATCCCAGGATAAAGTACAATACCCCGAACAGCAGAAAATTGGCGGGTATCTGTAAGGAGGAGACAAAGCCGCCGATGGATGACGAAGCCAGATTCAAAAGAATTGGAATTGAAATCACCCAGACCATTACCTGGACCAGCCCGGCAGCGCCGATACCCAGGACTTTACCGATTATCAGCTGGCGGGTTGAAACCGAAGACAGCAGAATCTCCATGAGCCGGTTCTCTTTCTCTTCGCTCAGACCCTGAATTACATAAGCAGAAGAAAAAGTGAGAGACAGCGCCAGTAAAAAGCTGAAGACCCCGGGGATAATCAGGTCGGTTAGTCCACCCTGCTTAGAAGCCACATCGCCTGTTGAAGTAAGCCTGGTAGTTACCAGGTTCGTAGGCGTTTCAACCCTGGTAATGGTTTGAGCAGGCACCTTACCTGTCAGCAGGTTGCCGGTGATAAAATCACCTATTGCCTTTGCAATCGGTGCCGGTGGCGTAACCTCTCTCTGCAACGTATAACGCTTGATTATCCCAGTCGAGATGTAATCCGCCGGAATGACCAGGTATTCGCTAATGTCATTGCTAATCAAAGCCTGCGTCGCTTTTTCAGCGGCATCGAAGCGTATGAACTTTACATTGTCCTGTGTTGTAAATTGGTCAAAACCTCCGAGTTCATCTACATATCCGATTCTGGTTACCTCGGCCGGTGGTGTGGCAATCCCGGATAGGACGTGTAAAACACCTATACCCAGCAGAGCCAGGACGGGTAAGGCGATAGTCAGGACAATAAACCCGGTCCTCTTTAAGGTATGCAGCAGCTCGTGCCTGAATATCAGGAGCGTCTTATTCATTGTTCCTACCCGCCACTTCCAGAAATATATCGTTTAACGAAGGAGTGGCTACCTCAAATCTGTGAATAGTCAGCCCGCGCTCTACCAGTCGCTCCAGGACTTGCTGCGGAGTGGTTTTTTCATCAAGAACCAGTTCGATGTAGTCTTTATGAGTTTGTCTTCCTGCAATCCCCGGTATATCGCCGAGTTCGCCTTCGATATCGACGAGAACCGAGTGAGTCCTGTATTTAGCTTTTATTTCTCTGAGATTTCCATAAAGAACTGCCCGTCCGTTGTTCACCATCAAGATTCGATCGCAAAGCTCCTCGACCTGGTTCATCTGGTGGGTGCTCAGAACTACCGCCTTACCCCGATCTCTCAGCTCAACGATTAAGCCTTTCAACATCTCGGTATTGACCGGGTCGAGGCCGGAAAACGCTTCGTCCAAGATAACCAGCTCGGGCTCATGTATTATAGTAATGATAAACTGGATAATCTGGCTCATACCCTTGCTGAGCTCGTCGATCTTCTTATGCTTGTTCGGAAGCATTCCGGTCTGATTGAGCAGCGTGTCGGCTTTTTTCTCAGCCGCATGGCTGTTCATACCCTTGAGCGAGGCCAAATATATAATGGACTCGATGACGGTTAGTTTCTTGTACAGTCCTCTCTCCTCGGGCAGGTAACCGAGCCTGTTTTTACTGGCTTCGCTTAACTTCTCGCCGAAGACGCTGATTTCTCCGGAGTCCGGCTTCATGATGTCCATCATCATTCTGATGGTGGTGGTCTTGCCGGCGCCGTTGGGGCCGATCAGGCCGAATATTTCACCTTGGGCAACGGAGAATGATAAATCATCGACCGCGGCCTTGTCGGCGAATGACTTGACTATATGACTGACTTCAACAGAAGGCATAATACCGGTTCCTTCGTGGTCTCGCATTATAGCACAATGTGAATAGAATTAAGCGCCGTTTGCCTGCTAAAATCCGTTCAAAATTTAGACGGAAATTATCCAATGGCCAATGTAAACAATTAGTTTAATTCATGAAGCTTAGTGATATAATTGGCTCAAATAAAAATTGGCCCTGGTAAATAGCCGATATTTATCTGATTAAAATAAGGCGCAAAATCAGCTTATAAGAAGGCAACAAAATGGCACCGGCGCATAAAAGAAATCCGGAGGTAACCGACCCTGGTGACGAAAAGATCCAGGGGCACATAAGTGAGTTCAGCAACGGTGTCTTTGCTTTTGCTATAACTCTTTTGATTTTAGAAGTGGCCGTCCCCGCGGGCACCCTGAAAGCTAATCTGGGTTCCACTCTGATATCACTGTGGCCTAACTACCTGGCATTTCTTATCAGCTTCTTCGTCATCGGTATGTACTGGTCTGTATATATCAGGCTGCTCAGGGAAATTATACGCACTGACCGGACCTTGATAATGTTGAATTTGCTGTACCTGCTTTTCATTGTAGTAATTCCATTTTCCACCAGTTTAATTAGTCTGTATTTGAGTAAACTATCGGTAATGATTTACGCGGCACTTTTAGCCTGTGCGGGGTATATGCATACCGTTCTGAGGATTTATGTTGGGAACAACCACCGCCTGATAAGTAGTAAACACAGTACCGAGAATATTAAAAGGGGCATATTATTGAGTTTGACTACGCCGGTCTGGTTTACATTCTCAATAGGCGTAGCATTTTACAGCTCAGTGGCGGCACAAATATCATGGATCCTGGTTGTTATTATTTATGCGATTCTGGTGAATCGCTTAAGAGATAAAGTATTATTATAATTTTCTGGTATCAACTCATTCTATTATCAGTAATTCCGCCACAATAGAGTACACGTTTTCATTTTACCTGCACCTACATTATCTATAATGCTGGATATGAGTGAACTGCCGGCTACAATATCGGCCGAGGGACGGGCACAGGAGATAAACAAAAATAGAAAAAGCTACCGGAATAGACGCTGCAATGAAAAATATATTTCTTTTTTTCATTGTTCCCTCTTGACGTTTTCTGCACTTGTAATCAAACTATTTTGGGAATGAACCTCCACGGCACCCGCCTCATGTACTCCTCGTAAGCACTTCCAAACTGTTTCTTAAGTGACAATTCTTCCTTTACAGCGGTCAAATAAGTTAAGACGGAGAAAACGAATGCAGGAATTAGCATCCATACAACACCAAAAATAAGGGCCAGTCCAAAATATATCAGTATCAACCCCAGATATCCGGGATGTCTGATTCGCGAATATATGCCGGAAGTTACCAGCTCTTCAGGCGCCTCCGAACAGCGATGCGTTTTAACCTTCGTCTTTCCGAATTCTTTGTGCGCGTATCCCAGGTGAATAACATAACCGGCTATTATCAGGACAAGTCCAACAATGTTCGGTATCGGAAACCCTGGAAATTGCAGCCAGGAAAACACAAGGCCGAGTATCCCCCCGATTACCAGTATCGGAAATTCAATGGCCATGCCGACCATAAATTTATTCGAAACATACCTGTCCAGTAGACTTTTTTTCACGCTAAATTTCTCGCTTTCGATATTTACAACCCTTTAGTTACATATTGGAACCTAATCAAAATAATCGATCCACTCACATTAGATAGGCATCCAAATGCAGGATATCGTTAAGGTTAGACTTTTCTATTATCAATTAATCGCTACTGCAATTGTATGCATTAGCAACCTCGTGCAATATAACATTTAAATGTAGCTATGTCAAGACTGGCCGGAGAAGCTTTAGATGATTCAAGTATTCTGATAGAAATAGGTACTAGCTGCTTATTAGCCTTAAAGTAGCCTCACAAATTAGCTCAAAGGTATCTAGACGCTCAGGTATAACTAATCTAACCTTATGTTAACAAAACATGAGGTAAACTCTATGCCTGAGTGGATCGTTGGAATAGCCGTTATCACCTTCGTAGGATTGTGCACCTTTATCCTGGTGCGCCTGTTGACCCGGAGGGCCAGGCAGAATGGACACACCAGACGGCTGAGTGAAGCCGGCATACTTGCCGTCACGGTTATCGCCGCCGGTTATACTCTTTACTACTTAGTCTGGCGGCTATCCACACTTAATCCTGCTGCCATGGCATTCTCCTGGCTGCTGTGGCTGGCCGAGGCCTACGGGCTGATGGTGTTTGTCCTGCACGCCTTCATGACCTGGCGTCTGATTTATCCCACCACACCCCAACCTAATCGCAACTTCAAGGTGGACGTATTCATACCCACTTACAACGAGCCGGTCGACGTCCTCCGCGCCACCTTAGCCGGCTGCGCCGAAATCCGCTATCCCCATAAGACCTGGGTGCTGGACGACGGTGGACGGAAAGAAGTAGAAGCACTGGCCGCCGACTTCAACTGCGGCTATATCGCCCGTCCTACACACGAAGCCGCCAAAGCCGGTAATTTGAACCATGCGCTCCGGTATACCAGCGGCGAGCTTATGGCCACGCTGGACGCCGACCATATTCCGCTTCCGGACTTCCTGGACGGGACCATCGGTTTCTTTAACGACCCGGCGGTGGCCGTAGTCCAGGGCCCGCAGCTATTTTATAATACCGATTCGTTCGAACATGAGGGGCCCGACTGGCATGAGCAGAAGCTGTTCTTTCATGTCATCCTGCCCGGCAAAAACCGTACTAAATCGGCCTTCTGGTGCGGCAGCCCTGCGGTCCTGCGGCGCTCGGCAATAGAAAGCATCGGCGGCGTAGCCCAGGAGACCGTAACCGAAGACCTGCACACTTCCATCCGCCTGGCACGGCATGGCTATCATGTGGTCTACGTCGACCGTCCCATGGCGGTGGGGCTGGCGCCGGCAACCGTCCAGGACTTTCTGGTACAGCGGTTTCGCTGGGCACAGGGGGCGATGCAGACCTTCCGGATAGATAACCCTCTGGTCGGCCGCGGCCTCACTTTTCGCCAGCGCCTCAGTTTTTTTGCTTCCATGGAGACCTATTTCGACTCGATTCAGAAGCTGGTGCTTCTGGCCATACCGGTACTGGTGCTACTCACGGGCGCTCTACCCATAAACACGTTCACCTGGCCGTTCTGGTTGCGCTTTACTCCTTACATGATCCTCACGTTCAGCGCGCTGTGGCTTCTGGGACGCGGCATTTACAACATCTGGGACGTTTTGCGCTACGACACCATCAAGATGTTCACCTTTATGGCGGCACTGCCCACGCTGATAACGGGGCGAGCCCGACCTTTTCAGGTAACGTCAAAGGTGGCCGGCAACGACAACCGGTCGCCGTTCCAGCGGCTGGTCACACCGCACTGGGTTATTATCGGAATATCTTTCGCCGCCATTATCGTCGGCATCGTCCAGCTGATACACCCCTTCTGGTACCAGCCGCATCTGTTTCCCCAGCTGGTCGCCCTCGGCTGGGCATCGTTCAACGTAGCTCTGGTGACCTCGGGTGTGCTGCTGCTGCGAAAGGTGAGCCGTCGTACGACTTACCGCTTTGCTACCAGCAATGAGTCCTACTGGCAGTTTACGGCAGGTGGCTCCTGGTATCCGGCGCGCTCGGTCGATTTCAGCACCACCGGTATCGGATTAGAAAATACAGGGCCCCGTTTGCAACTGGGTGACCAGGTGAAGTTGATTATTGCCAACAAACCGGACGCCGCCGATATGTTCAGAAAACAGGGGCTGACACCGTTTAGTAAGCCGGCCATCATATTGACCGCGCAGGTCGTCAGTGACAGCAACGGTAAATACAACGGAAAACAACGGCTTGGTTTATTGATTCATAAGTTCGCCAGCTACAGTGACATGGCCAGCTATTTCGGCATCGTCTATTCACCGTCCCGCCTGTTAAACGGTGATAAAGCCAAATACGAGCAACTGGCACAGGTATGCCGCAAATAGAGTTATCGGCTATCCAGCCGGCGCATAATCTTAGCCCGTTCCTGGACCTTCTTCATGATATCCCGGCTCTCGATGAAATCGGTGGTGTGCCTTCCCGACCGGAACGTCTCGTCGTCCAGCGCTACCTGGTGGAACAGGACTATGGACTCGATGCCCTCGACTCTTATCTCGCTCAGAGCCCGCTGCATACGCAATATGGCTTCTTCCCTGGTCTTGCCACGCACCAGCAGCTTGAATAGCAGCGAATCGTAGTCGTGGGGAAGCTCATA